>JAERRP010000633.1 GCA_016735415.1 Desulfobacterales bacterium
TGTGGCCCCTCCGGAGGATAAGCCGGGGCAATTCCCGGACGACAATGGCTTCGAGGCGCAGGATCAGGATGCCGGCGGAGCCGAAAGCCAGCCTTTAGCGGACGTGAAGGTCGAAACGCCACCGCCGGAATTAGCGGCCGCCGTGCCACCCCCTCCCCCGGAACGACCGGAAATCGTCCCCGAGGCAGAACCGTCCGAAATCGATCGAACCAACCTGACGGTGGTGACATCCACCCGAATTCCGGAAAATGAAACAGGTTTTCAACCGTCTTCCGAGAAAATTTCAGGAAAGCCGGAACGTTCCGCTGAGACCCTTCCCAGTCGGCCGAAGCCCTCCCCTCCCGAAGCGCTTCAACCCGACCGGCCCGTGGCCGTGGCGGCCGCCCGCAAGGAACCGAAGTCCGTTCCGGACACATCGCCGCCGCCCATTCCGGAGCCTCCCTCACCCGAGCCGGACGACGCGATCAGCGAACTTACGTCGGTGGAGCGTCTGGAGGTATTCCTGGAGACATACTGCCGCGCTTACTCCACCAAAGATTTAAGCCGTTTCACCGACCTGTTCACCGAAAACGCCATCGAACGCGATGTACGCTTCACTGAATTGATCCCTACCTACCGGGCTAATTTTGAAAAGCTTGAAGCGATCGACTATCAAATCGATCTGCAGGCCTATACCGAAAGCGCGGATGGCCGCGAAGTGCAGGTCAAGGGGAAATTCAGGATTCAATACCGTCTGGCGGGCCGGGATTGGAAAACGTCCCGGGGCGACATCGAGATGGACCTTGTCAAATTGGAGAATTCATTCCGTGTCAAGCGGCTGGACTATCGGAAGCAGAAGTAAACCCTTCCCGGGTAGCCAGGGATTCAAAAGTTTGCAATTTTTCAGCCTGCCCCTTGAATCCTCGAACCCTAAAAAATCCCCCCAACTCTTTTGGAGATGACCCCGAAATAAAAAAGTCGGGTGACGGCATCCGCCCCCCGCCTTTTTAATCTTATGGAACAACTTGAATCTTTGAAATGAGTGGTCGGGAAGACTGGATTTGAACCAGCGACCCCAGCGTCCCGAACGCTGTGCTCTACCAGGCTGAGCCACTTCCCGACAGGATTTTGTCTATTACGTCAGGTACCTCGGATTGTCAATGGGAGACCTTTGAAAAATACTCCCTTTTGCTCCATTTCGGCGTTGGGTTCAAATTATAATCCTCGAAATACTCAATGTATTCCTCCGGTTAAAATTTTCACCCGCCTTGAACTAAAACAAAATTGGGCATTTTTCAAAGGTCTCAATGGCATCATGATCAATTTCAGTCCCTTCAGCCTTACCGTGACTGCAGGGGATTGTTGATCAGGATGGTTTCCTCGCGACCCGGTCCCACCGAAATGATGTCGATGGGGGTCTCCGTCAGTTCCTCGACGCGTGCCAGGTAGCGCCGCGCTTTTTCGGGCAGGTCTTCCCTGCGCCGGATGTTGCGAATGTCTTCCTGCCATCCCGGAAGGCTTTCGTATACCGGCTTGCATTCCGCCAGCACTTTCAGGTCGGTCGGGAGTTCCGTCAGGGTTTCGCCCTGGTATTCATAAGCATCGCAGATCTTGATTTCGGCCAGTTCGCCCAGTACATCCAGCTTGGTGATCACCAGCCCCGTCAGGCCATTCAGGCGCACGGCATTGCGTACGATGATCGTATCGAGCCATCCGCAGCGCCGCCGTCGCCCCGTGGTGGCGCCGAACTCCGCCCCCTTTTTCTGGATGGCATCGCCGACGGCGTCGAACAGCTCGGTGGGAAACGGCCCGGCCCCGACACGCGTGGTGTAGGCCTTGACAATCCCCACCACACCGTCGATAAACCGCGGGCCGATACCGGCCCCGGAACAGGCATTGGCCGATACCGTATTGGATGAGGTCACAAAGGGATAGGTGCCGTGGTCGATATCCAGGTGCGTGCCCTGGGCCCCCTCGAAAAGGATCTGCCCGCCATTGCGGATGGCCCGGTCCAGATCCACGGCAACATTGGTGACGTACGGTTTCAGCCGTTCGGCCAGCAACCTGTATTCGGCCAGCACCTGATCGGGATCGATCGTTGCCGCCTTAAAGTACTGCTTCAGGTAGAAGTTCTTTTCGTCCAGGATCGTGCGCACCCGTTCTTCAAACACCTCGGCATCGATCAGATCCACAAACCGCACGCCGCGCCGGGTGGCCTTGTCTTCATAACAGGGTCCGATGCCGCGTCCCGTGGTGCCGATTTTTTTTTCGCCCTTCATTTCCTCGCGGGCATGGTCGATGGCCTTGTGATACGGCATGATCACATGGGCTCTTTCACTGATCATCAGTTTGCCCGGTCCGATATCGATGCCTTTTTCCACCAGGTAATCGATTTCTTCCAGTAAAACCGCCGGATCCACCACCAGACCATTGCCGATCGCGCAGGTTTTACCCTGCAGGATACCGGAGGGCACCAGGTGGCTGATAAACTGCTGACCTTCAACGACCATGGTGTGGCCGGCATTGTTGCCACCTTGAAAACGGACGACGATATCGGCATGAGCTGCCAGCAGATCGACAATTTTACCCTTGCCTTCATCCCCCCACTGGGTACCGATTATTACGATATTAGACACGACGATCTCCTTGCCGCTTAGACGTTATAAAAGCCGTCCCATAACCGGATGCTGACTGTTTGCGGTTATCGCCGGCGCGCTCGAAAAAAATCCCGGATCAGGTTTCGGCATTCGTCCGGGAGTATACCGCTGATGATGTCGGGGTGGTGATTAAAACGGTGGTCTTCGCCAAAGTGATAAAGCGAACCGGCAGCCCCCCACTTGGGGTCATGGACGCCGAAAACCACCCGGCCCACACGGGCATGAATGATAGCGCCCATGCACATAACGCAAGGTTCGACGCTAACATAGAGGGTGGTGTTTAACAATCGGTAATTTTGCAGGTCGGCAGCGGCTTTGCGCAGGGCCAATATCTCCGCATGGGCGCTGGGATCGTTGGCGCTGATGGTGCAGTTGTGGGTTCGGGCGAGGATCGTGGCATTGTCGTCCACCAGAACCGCGCCCACCGGCACCTCTTCCAGATCCCAGGCCTTGCGGGCCTCTTCAAGTGCCGTGCGCATAAATTTTTCGTGCCGGGCGATGTCCATATCCGCTTATGTCCGAAGGGCCGATCAAAAAACCCTCGAACCTATAAATGAAATGCCGCCCAGACGCAACAGCATATCAGCTGTTGAGCTATTTAGCTGGTAAGCTGTTAAGCGGCTGCCTTCGGCAGAGCTGAAAGCGGCTCGCCCGCCAGAAGCGGATGTTGTGCTTTAGATAGGGTAGAGATTCAATCCGAAACCGGATTTCCCCTTTGTCACGCGCCGAGCATGGGCGACG
>JAERRP010000181.1 GCA_016735415.1 Desulfobacterales bacterium
GTGCATAGTCCGCAGTCGATGCAGTCATTCGTCACCCGGCGGCGGAAGACCGGGCGCCAGGCACATAGCGCCATCAGGGCACCGGCCGGACAGAGGCATCGGCACCAGAATCGGGGCAGCCAGCGTCCGCCGACCAGGATGAGAAGCATCAGGATAAGCGTCAGCCATTGCAGATCGAATCGCGGCAGTGGCAACTGCAGGTAGAGAAGACCGGGTAGATTGAACTGGTCTGCCACGGGCGTGGCCAGCCGCAGCAGCAGGTCGGCCATCTGCTGCAGGAGGGGCAGCATGATCAGGGCATAAAACCGCGTCACCAGCGGGAGGGGGGCCAGCAGGAAGGCCAGCGATAACCCCGTCAGGGCCGCGACCGTGCTGAAGACCAGGAGGCCGTATTTGTAGCGCCGCCATTTTAAGGTCACCGCAGTCGGCCTGTCGCCGGGTTTATGGATACAGGCATCGACACCGTCGATGGTGGTTCCCAGGGGGCAGAGGTAGCCGCAGAAAAACCGGCCCAGTACGAGCGTGGCCGCCAGCACCGTCAAAGCCGCGAAGAAACCGCCCAGCCAGATTTTGGCCGTGAGCCCGGTGAGAAGAGCGGCCGCCGGATCGAGCCTGAGAAAAAGATCGTGGGGCAGCCACCCGACGAAGCGGAAGGCGGCACTGGCCAGCAACAAAAGGAAAAGCGTCAGGCCGGTTACCTGAACCGTGCGCTGGAGCGTCATCAGTTCTGGACTTGCTTCACACGGAGCTTGTCCACATCCATGCGGCCCAGACCGCGTTCATGGGCAACGCGGATGTGTTTTACGTTGCGGGGCTTCAATTTACGGCCATACCATTCGAACATGGAAACAGCCTGGGCGTCGGCCGCCACCATGTCATTCGAGGCGATGATGGTGTCGCGTTTGAGCACGCGGCCCGGCCCGCCGGGCCCGTTGGTGCTCAGCACGCGTGATCCGTCGATGACCACCAGGTCCGGCTTCAGCAGGGAGGCCAGATCCACGATGGATTCGTGCAGGTCGTAGCGGCTGTGCATGATGCCCCGGTTCCAGATGAGACCCATCATGCCTTTCATGGCGAGGCTGACACCGGTGCCCGAATGGGACTTGGCCACCGGGGCGGCGATGAGGACATCGGCTTCGAGCACCTCCCGGATGACGGCGGTTTCCTTCATCTGGCGGCCGTCCTCGATCGCGGTCGGTTGGAAGAAACGGCTGCGGGAGACGGCCTGGACGATGTCGTCCCCGTAAATGTCGCAGGCTTTTTTAACGCCTTCGATGCAGCGCTCCTTCCGGCGCAGGGTGTGATCCAGGACCCGGATGCGATTGGCCCCGGACTCCCTGGACATGGCGACAAGTTCCCGCACCACGTCCGGGTGGGTGTCGGTGGCGTCTTCAGGCCCCCCGGCAAAACTCATGTTGGGCTTGATGATCACTTTCTGCCCGGGCTTCACAAAACGGTGCATACCGCCCAGAAGATCGACGGCGGCCCGGGTGGCGGCTTTGCGATCCCCCAGGGCCACGGCAATATCGGGTATTTCGTCAGCCCCCGCCGGCCGCGGCAACCTGATGCCATAGCACAGGGCGGCCGACCAGAGGACCAGACCGGCATTGCGCTTCAAGAAAGCCCGACGGCTCAATTTCTCCGAAACATGGGAAGGCCGTTGGGAATATGCATGACGCTGTTTTTGCTTTTTCATGGAAGGCCCCTTGGTGTTGGTGTCGCCTGCGGAGAAAGTTGTCAGGAATGATGGCCAAGGCCTATGAATTCTTTAGCGGCAAAGTCGATACACGGTCAAGCTAAAAGCGGGCCATCCGGCCGGCCGGATTCGGTACAGGGCCGTGACCGCCGCCGTCGCCGTGTCCGAACAAGGTCCCGGGTAATAAGTGAAGTGATCGATATCCACAACCTTCCACGAGATATTCGCGGCCCGGGAAAGGACCTGCCAATGCTTTACAACTTGTAAGGGGCATGGCATACACGGAGGTATTCACGGTCATCCTGACGAACCGGTTTCAGGCCGGCGCAACGGTTGGGAAGGGGATCATCTGGCGGGCGGTTGGGAATAACCTGAATAGGACGGATAAGCCCGGCGGTATATTTTGTGACAATTGATTAGAGCCCCTTAAAATGAAAATTTCCCCCATCCTGACCATCCGCATTTTTCTGCCCTTTGCGTCGGGTTTTTTCCTCTCTTATCTCTACCGCACGGTCAACGCCGTTATTGCTCCCAACCTGGCGGCCGACATCGGGGTGGACCCTTCCGGGCTGGGGCTCCTGACGGCCGCCTATTTTATCGCTTTTGCTTCTTCCCAGCTGCCTTTGGGGGTCCTGCTGGACCGCTTCGGCCCCCGTCGGATCGAAGCGCTGCTGCTCCTTTTCGCCGCCGCCGGGGCCTTTATTTTCTCCCGCAGCGAAACCCTGACCGGCCCAGCCGGTGGACGTGCGTTAATCGGGTTCGGCATGTC
>JAERRP010000148.1 GCA_016735415.1 Desulfobacterales bacterium
GTGGAAACCCTGCCGGTGCGCCACAACCCCGAAAGCGTGGCCTACCGGATCGCCGTGGACAACGGCCCGTCGGTGGTCTATTCCGGCGATACCGGTTATTCCGAAAACCTGGTGACCCTGGCCCGCGACACCGATCTGCTGATCTGCGAAGCCGCCCGGCCGGATGGCGGCCGCAGCCCGGGCCCGGCAGCTGATGCTGACCCATTTCTACCCCGACTGCGAAGAAGTCGACCTGACCGCCCAGTGCCGCCGGACCTACCCGGGACCGATCCTGCTGGCCCACGACCTGATGACCCTCGAGGTAACCTGATTCCATGCGCTACTACCCCATCTATCTGGACGTACAAGGTCGTGTCTGCCTGATCGTGGGCGGTGGGGCCGTGGGAACCCGCAAGGCGGAAACAATTCTGAAGGCCGGTGCGCAGGTGACCGTCGTAAGTCCCGAAGTGACGCCGCGGTTGGCGGCCCTGGCCAAAGCAGATCAGATCAGGCTGCACCGCCGCCCCTATACCCGTCGGGACATGGAGGGCATCTTTCTGGTGTTCGGTACCACCGACGATCGGGATTTAAATCGCCGGGTCAGCGAGGATGCCAACCGGCTGAAGGTTTTGTGCAATATCGCCGATCAGCCGGATCGGGGACAGTTTATTCTCCCCGCGGTGGTTCAGCGCGGTGACCTGTTGATCAGCGTCTCCACATCCGGTAAAAGCCCGGCCCTGGCCCGGCGTATCCGGCGCCAGATCGAAAATACCTACGACACCGAATACGCCCGGATGCTCGATCTGCTGGGGGCTCTGCGCCGGCGGTTGCTGGACCAGGGACGCGACCCGCGGGGCCACAAAAAACTGTTTGAGGCCCTGCTCGACAGCGATCTGCTGGAATGGATCAAGGCCGGCGACACCGTCCGTATCGATCAATTCCTGCACCAGCATTTCGGGGAAACGTTTGCTTGGAAGGATTTGATGGCCCCGACGCAATAAACCCATACCCTTTTGGCGGAAGGCCCGGCATTTGCTTATGGAAATCGGAATTCTTCTTACCATCGTGTTTTATACCGCCAGCACGGCAGCCTACACCGTTTTTCTCCTGCGGCAGAAAAAGCAATACTACCGCGGCGGTGTGATGCTGCTGTCGGCCGGTTTTGCGATTCACCTGATCATGATCACGGTCGGCACCATCCGTTCCGGCCACCTGCCGGTCAACACCCTGCGGGATACCCTTTCCTTTGGCGCCCTGGCCGTGGCCGGTGTTTTTCTGCTCTTCCAGTACTGCTATCGGCTGAAGGTCCTGGGTGTTTTCTCGGCCCCGCTGGCGGCGGTCACCATGATCATTGTGGCCCTGATGCCACAGGCCGCCATACCCGCCCAACCGGTATTGAAAAGCCTGTGGCTGGTCTCCCACGTGACCTTGATCTTTATCGGCGAAGCCAGCCTGGCGCTGGCCTGCGGCCTGGGGATCCTCTATCTCGTTCAGGAGCAGGCCATTAAATCCAAAAAACCCGGCTTTTTCTTCCGGCGTCTGCCTTCCCTGGATCTTCTGGATTCGGCCGGGCAAACCTGCATTCTGGCCGGTTTCGTGATGATGACCCTGGGTTTGGCCACGGGCCTCATCTATGCCAAGACGGTGTGGGGGCGTTTCTGGAGCTGGGATCCCAAGGAGGTCTGGTCCGGCATTACCTGGCTGCTTTATGCGGTCCTGATCCATGAGCGGCTGGCCCTGGGCTGGCGCGGCCGGCGGGCGGCCATCGTGGCCATCATCGGATTCGCGACCGTCCTGTTCACGTTTCTGGGGGTTAACCTTTTTATGACCGGCCACCATGGCGAGTTCACCCGCTGGTAAGGCCGCCACAACCGCAAAGCAAGGATCGGCGCGATTCCCTGATCGCGGCCGTCAGAAAATGACCGTTAAACTCGACATCATTCTTATTGGCCTCAACCACAAAACCGCATCGGTTGAAATCCGCGAGTGCCTTGGATTCGACGGCGACGACCATGATAAGGCCGTCGAAAAACTGCAAGCTCTGGAAACGGTTAAAGAAGTCCTCCTGGTTTCGACCTGCAACCGGGTGGAGGTGCTGCTGACCAGTACGGCCGTGGACACCGCGGTCGATGCCGTGATTGGCTTCCTATCGGAATACAACAATATTCCGGCCCGGGATTTTAAAGACAAGCTGTATGTCCACACCGGTCAGGATGCGGTGCGGCATGTCTTCCGTGTGGCCGCCAGCCTGGATTCCATGGTGGTGGGCGAGCCCCAGATTCTGGGACAGATCAAGGACGCTTACCGGCGGGCCACACTGAAGAAAACCTCGGGGGTGATTCTAAACCGGCTGCTGCACAAAACCTTTTTTGTGGCCAAACGCATCCGGACCGAAACCGGCATCGGCAACCACGCGGTGTCCATCAGTTACGCCGCCATCGAACTGGCCCGTAAGATTTTCGGTGAACTGACCGGATGCAAAGTCCTGTTGATCGGGGCCGGGGAGATGGCCGAACTGGCGGTCGAACATCTGATTCGGCAGCGATCCGGCGATATCCTGGTGGCCAACCGCACCTTCGACCGGGGGGTCGCGCTGGCCACCCGTTTCGGCGGCCGGGCCATCCGCTTTGAAGAAATTCCGGAAGAACTCCGCTACGTGGACATCATCATCAGCTCCACGGGCTCTCCGGACTATGTCGTCCGCCGTGAGCAGGTCAAAAAGGTTTTACGCGGCCGCCGCAGCCGCCCGCTCTTCTTCATCGATATTGCCGTACCGCGCGACATCGATCCGTCCATCAACCGGCTGAATAACACCTACGTTTACGATATCGACGATCTGAAGGGGGTCATCGAAGAAAATATCGAAGACCGCCAGAAAGCGGCCCTGAAAAGCGAGCGTCTCGTGGATGAAGCCGTCATCCGGTTTCGGCAATGGTATGAAAGCCTCGACGTGGTGCCCACCATCATTGCCCTGCGCAAACAGCTGGAAGATAAAATCCGTGCGGAAGCCGAGCGTACCCGCATGAAACTGGCCGCCAAGCTTTCGGACGAAGACGCCGAGGCCTTCGACCGGATGGCTCAGGCCCTGGTCAATAAGATTCTGCACGAACCCACCACCATCCTCAAGCGGGCCGAGGGCCACGACAACAAAGCCGCCCTGCTGGCCACCACCCGCAAACTTTTCAAGCTGGATGAATAAAACGGCTTAAAGAGACGGTTTGGTTTTGTCCGGGTAGGGGCATTGGCGCCGAAGGGGGCAGGCCGGGCAATTCGGTTTGCGGGCCGAGCAGGTTTCCCGTCCGAAATAGATGAGCTGCAGGCAGAAATCGCTCCAGGTACTTTTGGGCATGAGATCCATCAGATCGAATTCGATCTTGACCGGGTCGCTGTTGGCCGTCAACCCCAGCCGCCGGGAGATGCGGGCCACGTGGGTGTCAACAACCACACCCGGAATGTCGAAAGCAGCCCCCAGGACTACGTTGGCGGTTTTTCTTCCCACGCCGGGCAAGCGGGTGAGCGCGGTCAGTTTGGCCGGCACCCCACCGCCGTGCTCCTCGACCAGGGCCTGGGCGCAACGCTTGATGTTGCGTGCTTTGTTGCGGAAAAAGCCGGTCGAATGGATGCAATCCTCGATCCGTGCCAGGGAGGCGGCGGCCAGCCGGGCGGGCGTCCCGAATTCCTGAAACAGGCGGCCGCTGACCCGGTTGACCTGGCGATCTGTGCACTGGGCCGAAAGAATGGTGGCGATCAGGAGTTGAAAGGGGCTGTCATGGTTGAGTTGCGTCTTGACATCCGGATATGTACTTCTTAAAATTTTTCTGATTTTTGTTAGTCGGTCTTTGCGTGACGTCAATAGCCTGCCTCTCCGCTGCCAAACCGCCGAATTCCTGTCAGCACGCGCATAGCGGCATAATTCGAGCGGGCGCAAGTGCGTTTTGCGAGAAAATAGAAAGGGCTGTCTAACATGGTTGCATCTGAAAAGAAAGCCATCCGGGCGCTGGGTCTGTGTTCCGGCGGGCTGGACAGCATCCTGGCCGGGCTCGTGCTCAGGCAGCAGAACATCGCGGTGGCCTGGATTACGTTCGAAACGCCGTTCTTCTCGGCCGACAAGGCCCGGGCGGCGGCCCGGGCCACCGGTATATCGCTGACGGTTCAAACCATTACCCCGGTTTATCTGGCAATGCTGCGCAACCCGGCCTGCGGCTACGGCAAACACATGAATCCCTGCATGGACTGCCATGCCCTCATGTTCCGGCTGGCGGGGGAATGGATGCAATCCCGGGGCTTTGATTTTTTGTTCAGCGGCGAAGTCGTCGGGCAGCGGCCCATGTCCCAGACCCGATCGTCCCTGCGCTACGTCGAAAAGCATTCCGGATTCGACGGGTATATCCTGCGGCCCCTGAGTGCCCGCAACCTGCCGGAAACCATCCCGGAGAAAGAGGGTTGGGTCGAGCGCGAACGCCTGCTGGACTTGAGCGGACGCACACGCAAGCCCCAGATCAGGCTGGCGGCGGAATTCGGTCTGACCGATTATCCGGCGCCGGCCGGCGGCTGTCTCCTGACCGACGCGGGCTATTCGCGGCGGCTCAAGGATTTGTTCGATCACCAGGCGCAGGTCGAAACCGCGGAGCTCGAACTGCTCAAGTATGGTCGTCACTTGCGGCTGGACCCGACCACCAAAATTATTGTCGGCCGCACCCAGACGGACAACCAGCATATTCTGGCGCACCATGATCCGACCCGGGATGCGACCGTGACGGTCAAGGATTACCCGGGCCCCACCCTTGTCATTCCGGGCGGTGCTTCCCCGGAGGCCTTCGCCCGGGCGGCCGCTATCTGCGCCGGCTACAGCAAGGCGTCGCAGGAAGCCCGGGTCGACGTGCTGATAACTCGGCCCGACGGTCAGCAAACCCTGCGGGTGCCACCGATCAGCCCGGCCGAAGTGCGCGCCCTCATGTTTTAATCCCCCAAAGCAAAAACCGGTTGGCGGTGTTCCCATCTGAACCGCTTGGCCGGTATGCGGACCGATCCGGTTTTTTCCTGCCTGGCC
>JAERRP010000604.1 GCA_016735415.1 Desulfobacterales bacterium
GACTAAACCCGGCGCCCCGGAATCACCCGGGAAAACTTGCCCCCGCATTTAGCGGGGAGCCGCAAAGTCGCCCTGGTGGGACTGACGCTGCTTACCGTGGTTATTCTGGCAATAACCTATGTGTGGGTGGGTATTGATCCCTTCAAGCTCTACGACAAGCGGCAAAACGCCATGGCATATCTGTTTGGTCGCCAGATGACCGATGGAGACAAAGCCAGCGCGCTGGCCCAGGCGCGCCGGCTGCCAAAGATAATGATGCGGGAGGACACCTTTCAGGAGGTTAAACAGGAGTACGCGCGGCAGGGAAAAACAGCGGATGTGGCGCAGATGCACAGGGTCGCTTCGGAGCGAGCCGCCAGTAAACTGGCGGCCCAATCCCCGGGAAGACGTAAGCAAATCGTGCAGGAGGAATACGCGCGGATTCTGGATGAGAAAAAGGGTGGTTTTTTCCCACCCGAACGTCATCCCAATCATCTTCGAAAGTATTTCATGGCGCTTCTGGAAACGGTGGCAATTGCAATCTGGGGCAGCTTGTTTGCTGTTTTGGCGGCTGTGCCGGTGTCAATCCTGGCAGCCACCAATACGCTGGAGATTGTTTTCCAGGGTGACAGTCTGCTGCACCGCTCGATCCGTTGGTTTTCATACTTTGCCATCCGTCGATTTTTGGATTTCTGCCGGGGTTTCAATGAATTTGTCATGGCCCTCATTTTCGTTGCCGTGATCGGCCTGGGTCCGTTTGCCGGTGTTCTGGCACTGGCGATTCATACCTTTGGTGTACTGAGCAAAGTCTTCAGCGAAGCCATCGAAACCATTGATTCCGGTCAGGTCGAAGCCGTGATGGCCAGTGGCGCCGGTGCCGTTCAAGTCGTTGTATTTTCGGTGTTGCCGCAGGTTATGCCTCTGATGGTCAGCTACAGCCTGCTACGGTTTGAGTCCAATGTGCGCAGTGCGACCATTCTTGGATTTTGCGGAGCGGGCGGTATCGGATTTCTCATGTTCGACAAGCTCAATGGCTACCTCTACCGTGAGGTGGCGACCATGATGATCATGGTGATTATCAGCGTAAGCATTATTGACTATTTGTGCGGAAAACTGCGGAGCCATTTCATCTAAGGATTTACAGCTCAAATGGGCAAAACTTGCGAAAATTGGAACGGGAGTAAAGCATCGTGCCAGGCAAAGTGAAAGATCGGCAGCGCTGGATGGCTGTTTTGGCAAAAACACCGGTTCGTCGCCTGGAGAAAGAATGGCTTCGCATGGAATTGAAGCCGGAATATGATTTTCTGCGCAGACCCGAGACAGGTGCTGTCATGGTCCAGGGGCGTGTCGGCGGAACAGGACAGGGTTTCAACCTGGGAGAGATGACGGTGACGCGGTGTACGGTCAAATCCGGCGAAGGCTCTACCGGGAGTGCTTATGTCATGGGGCGCAGCCACCGGCATGCCGAACTGGCGGCGCTGTTTGATTCCCTTCTGCAGGTGAAAGGCCGGCATGTGGAATTGATGGAACAGGTAATTTCCCCACTGGCAGCCGAATTAAAGGCTGTGAAAGACATGCACTCACGTAAAGCAGCAGCCACCAAGGTGGATTTTTTTACCATGGTGAGAGGAGAATAGCCATGCCGCACGATCTTGATTTATCCTGTGTGGGTTCCGGGTTCAGTGAACCGGTGTTCCAGAGTCAGGATACCTATCGTCTGATTCTCCATGCCATGGCTTTTCCGGGCCGCATCATGACGGGCACATTTGGTATAGGCCGTGACATCTTGATGCATGAGGCCAGTGCCGCGGTATGTCTGACCCTTATAGACAGAGAGACACCGCTGTGGCTTCAGGACGGATACGAACATTCCCTGGGTTCATGGCTCCGGTTTCATTGCGGGTGCGTGCTGGTGGATGATCCCTCCACAGCTGCGTTTGCCTTGATTCTTGAGCCTTGCCGCATGCCATCTTTAGACCGGTTTCATAGCGGAACGCCGATGCACCCGGAGCGTTCCACAACGCTGATTCTGCAGATGGATGGATTGGATGACAGCAGCGGTATTTCCCTCAGTGGACCTGGAATTCCTGCAACCATCGATTTGTCCGTAACAACGCTGCCGGATCCATTCTGGGAACAGCGTCAAAGGGCCTGCAAAGACTTTCCCCAGGGGCTGGATATGGTTTTCGCTTGCTGCAGTCGCCTGGCCGTTATTTCCCGAACGACACACACCAAAAGGATAGCACCATGTACGTAGCGGTCAAAGGCGGGGAAAAAGCCATCGCTAATGCGCATCGCCTGCTTGACGAAACGCGCCGGGGTGATCCGGTATTTCAGGAATTGGATACCGGGCAGCTAGTTGCCCAATTGGGTCTGGCCGTGGACCGTGTGATGACCGAAGGCTCCCTTTACGATCCGGAACTGGGCGCCCTGGCCATCAAACAGGCCCAGGGCGATCTGATAGAGGCCGTTTTTCTTTTGCGCGCGTTTCGAACGACACTCCCCCGGTTTGGCGCGACATGCCCGGTGGATACAGGCAAAATGGAAATTCGGCGCCGTGTTTCAGCGACGTTTAAAGATCTTCCGGGGGGGCAGATTCTTGGTTCCACCTATGATTATACCCATCGACTGTTGGATTTCTCGCTTCTTCCCAAACGCGCTGCGGCAGAATCGATGCCACCTGCTGTGGCGGATCACCCGGTCAGATTCGATATGCCACGACTGGCAGATATTCTGAGTGCCGAATCGTTGATCGAGCAGGTGGAGCCGGAACCCCATTGCCCTTCACCGCCTGACTTGACCCGGGACCCCCTCGAACTGCCGGCGGATCGGGCCGTGCGGTTACAGAATCTGGCCCGGGGTGACGAGGGGTTTTTACTTTCCATGGCCTATTCCTACCAGCGTGGCTTCGGCGCCAAGGAACACCCCTTTGTGGGAGAAATTCGCATCGGTGAAGTGGAGGTGGCCTTTGTTCCGGAGGAACTCGGGTTCCCGGTGGTAATCGGGGCGGTTACGCTGACGGAATGTGTCATGATTTCACGCCATGTCGGAGACCGGCAAACGCCACCGAAATTTGTGCAGGGGTATGGCCTGACCTTCGGCAATTGCGAACGCAAATCCATGAGCATGTCGATGGTGGATCGGGCCTTGCGCTGCCGGGAATTGAATGAAAACGAGGACTACCCCGTTCAGAACCAGGAATTTATGCTTTACCACAGTGATAGCGTGGAGGCTTCGGGATTTGTGCAGCACCTCAAGCTCCCGCATTATGTCGATTTCCAGGCGGATCTGGTCCAGGTCCGCCGCATGCGGGCCGAATTTGAGAACCAGCAGGTGCCGGAAACGGAGGTTTCGTGAAAGCGGACAAGCCCTTTTTATCAGCGGTATCCCCAACCGATCGCTCCGTGCGCGATGAATACAATTTCGCCTATCTCGATGAGCAGTCCAAACGAATGCTGCGGCGCACCATCCTGAAAGCAGTTGCCATACCGGGCTACCAGGTGCCCTTCGGATCGCGTGAGATGCCGCTCCCCTATGGGTGGGGGACCGGCGGGATCCAGGTGACCGCCGCCATTATCGGACCCCGCGACACCTTGAAGGTCATTGACCAGGGATCGGACGACACCACCAATGCGGTCAGCATCCGTCGCTTTTTCGCACGAATGGCCGGCGTTGTTACAACCACAGAAACGCAAGCGGCGTCCATTATTCAAACCCGTCATCGGATACCGGAAACTTCCCTGCGAGAAGATCAAATATTGGTCTATCAGGTGCCGATTCCGGAACCGCTGCGATTTATCGAGCCACGGGAGCAGGAGACGCGTAAGGTACATGCCCTATCGGAATACGGCATCATGTTTGTCAAACTGTATGAAGATATCGCACGCCATGGTCATATTGCGACGGCTTTTGATTATCCGGTTATGATCAAAGACCGATTTATCATGAGTCCATCGCCGATTCCCAAATTTGACAACCCCAAGATGGATCATATGCCGGCGCTTCAGATTTTTGGGGCCGGACGAGAAAAGCGTATCTATGCCGTACCGCCGTACACCCGGGTGGCAAGCCTGGATTTCGAAGACTTCCCCTTTACGGTGGAATCCTGGGATCAGCGTTGCGGCCTGTGCGGCTCCCGGAATAGTTTTCTTGATGAAATCATCCTGGATGATAAGGGGACCCGCCTTTTCGTCTGCTCGGACACGGATTATTGTCAGCGTCGACGAACCGGGAGTGTCGATACGACATCGGAGCATACCTGCGGTTAGGCGGAGAATAAAAATGGTTTCAGGTAATCATCTCGCCCGGAGATCGTCTGCTTTCAACGAAATGTTGCTGGTCGTGGAAAGAATGACGAAAAATTATGGCAGCCGCCGGGGATGCGACGATGTCAGCTTTACCCTGTGTGCCGGCGAGGTGCTGGGTGTTGTGGGCGAATCCGGTTCTGGCAAGTCGACTGTGATCAACTGCCTTTGCGGTCAGGTGGCGTCCAATGCAGGAGAGATTCGGTATCATAGCCGCGAAGGAATTGTCGATTTCCGCAGGACATCGGAAGTCCGGCGCCGACGTCTGGCGCGCACCGAACTGGGGGTCGTTCACCAGAATGCCCGTGATGGTCTGCGTATGAATATTTCCGCCGGTGGTAATATCGGTGAACGCCTGATGGCCAACGGGGAAAGGCATTACGGCAATATCCGACAAGAAGCCGCCGCCTGGCTCGAGCGGGTGGAGATCGACAGCGGGCGGATCGACGATCCACCCGGCACCTTTTCAGGCGGCATGCAACAACGTTTACAGGTTGCCCGTTGCCTGGTGACCCGGCCACGGTTGATTTTCATGGATGAACCGACCACTGGATTGGATGTGTCGGTCCAGGCGCGTCTTCTCGACATCCTGCGTTCCCTCGTCCAGGAATTCAAACTGTCCATGATCATGGTCACCCACGACCTGTCGGTGGCCCGCCTTCTGGCCCATCGCCTGATGGTGATGAAAGACGGCCAGGTGGTCGAAGCGGGCTTGACGGATCAGATCCTGGACGATCCCCAGGCACCTTATACGCAGCTGCTCGTGTCTTCGATACTGCAGGCCTAGCCATATCGAGGTTGATTTTATGGAATGGATTTTAAAAGCACAGGGACTGACGAAGGGATTTATCCTCCACACCCAGGGTGCCGTGGAAATTCCGGTATTAAACCGGTTTCATCTGAAGGTTTTTCCTGGAGAGGGTATTGCTCTGGTGGGTCCATCGGGTGCCGGCAAAAGTACCTTGCTGCGGTTACTATATGGGAACTATGTCTGCGGCCAGGGTCATATTTTTATCCGTCATAGGAGCCATATCATGGACATGGCAGTGACCACGCCCAATGAAATTATCGACATTCGCCGATGGACCATAGGGTATGTCTCCCAATTTTTGCGTGTTATTCCCCGTGTGCCTGCCGTCGACGTAGTTGCCGAACCACTTCGGGCTCGGGGTGAGGCTCAGGCGAATGCAGGACGGGCGGCTGAAGAAATGCTGGCCCGCCTGAATATCCCGCGCCGTCTCTGGGGGCTTTCCCCGACAACCTTCTCGGGCGGCGAGCAGCAGCGGATTAATATTGCCAGGGGGTTTGTTGCCTCCTACCCGCTCATGATCCTGGATGAACCGACGGCATCGCTGGATGACGCCAACAAGGCGGTGGTCAGGACCATCATCAATGATGCCCGCAAGCGGGGAGTCGCCGTCATTGCAATTTTACATGATGAAAACGATCGGTGCCGGGTGGCCACCCGCAATGTTGCCGTACAACAAATTATGAAGCGCGATGAATCAGATGGAAGCCCCTTATCTCATGCTGTCTGACACACTGTCCATTACACCGATGAAACAACAGACAGGAAATCAGGTATAGGATGATCGATTCGGCAAAGAATGGCGGGCGACTGTTTCTCCTCGTGGGTAATTCCGGATCGGGTAAGGACACGCTGATTCGTTCCGTGGTGGACTGCTGGCAGCCGGGATACATTTCTCTTTATACGCCCCGGCGGTATATTACCCGTCCGGCGCATCCCTCAGAACCGTCTATTCCCGTTGATCACACCGATTTTGCACAAATGAGATCCAGCGGCAGCTTTTTTCTACACTGGATCAGTTATGGCATCCAGTATGGTTTGCCGGCGGATATCGATAGATATCTTGACCGGGGTGCTTTTGTGCTGGCCAATGCCAGCCGAGATGTCGTGGAAACTGCCCGCAAGCATTGTGCCGGCACACGGGTCGTATTTATAAAAGTGCCCTATGAAACTACGGTAGTGCGATTGTTACTTCGCGGAAGAGAAAATCCTTGTGACAGCGGGTTCAAGGCCCGCCTCCGGCGCGCCTGCCAGTATCCGTCAAGCAAGACAGCCGATTTTATTCTATCGAACAACGGCAACCTTGATGCAGCGGTCGA
>JAERRP010000398.1 GCA_016735415.1 Desulfobacterales bacterium
TTTCAACAGATCTTGATGCATTTTGAGATGGTTCCTCGGCTGATCGTCGCCATCCGCCACGACATGGCCAACGGGGACTTTTTTGTTGTGCGCGCCTCGTTGGACCGAAATATTCTACAGGACCTGATTGCCCGGATGGAAATTGATCCGGGCGACGATGCGTTTATCATCAACACCGGTGGACTGCTGCAGACCTTTTCCCGGCGCTACGGCGAACCCTTCCAAAAAATACCCCTGCCCGTTCCCGACCCGACGGACGGCACCCGGATAATGGACCAGGTCGCCCCCGATGGCGAACCGATCCTCGTGGGTTACGCCCGCATTCCCGACAGCGCTTTTATTCTGATGATTATCCGGCAGAAATCCGGCCTCACGGATCTTTGGCTCAAACCCCGCATGAAGCTCATCGGTTTTCTGATTTTCAGCATCCTCCTGATCCTGGTCTCCATCCTCGGCACCGCCACCTATCTGGTCGACCGGATTCACAAGGCCGATCAAAGGCGCGTCCAGGCGCTGCATCGGGTGGAATATGCCAACAAGCTGGCCTCGATCGGGCGCCTGGCCTCGGGGGTGGCCCACGAGATCAACAATCCGTTGGCCATCATCAATCAGAAAGTCGGACTCATCAAGGATCTGTTCACCCTGCGGCAGGGTTATGCCGCCGATGAAAAACTGATGGGCCTGGTGGATGACGTGCTGAACCCCATTATCCGCTGCAGTTCCATCACCCGCCGGCTGCTCGACTTTTCCCGTCACATGGAATCCCGTATCGAGCTGGTCAACCTTGAGGCCATCATCCGGCAGATCCTCGATTTCATGGAAAAAGAGGTTGAACGGCGCCGCATCCGTGTGACCGTGAACATTGCCGCTGACATCCCCGAATTTATGAGTGACCGGGGCAATCTTCAGCAGATTTTTCTGAACCTGATCAATAACGCCTTTGCGGCCATGGCCGATCGAGGGCAACTGGATATTGCGATTGCCTGACGGGGGGAAGATCGGGTCCGGGTCACGGTGGCCGACAGTGGTCACGGTATCCCGGACGACGATATCAAGCGGATCTTCGAGCCGTTCTTTTCGACCCGCAACCAGAATGTCGGGACCGGTCTGGGGTTATCCATCACCTACGGCCTGGTCACGGAAATGGGCGGCCAGATCACGGTCGAAAGCCGGGTCGGCCAGGGCACCTGTTTCACGGTGACGGTTCCCCTGAAATATGACCGTGAAATCCGTGGCAGGCATGATGATGATCCGAAGACAGGTTAATCTTTGAAAAAGGCAGGCCCATGACGGAAGAAAAACATACCCTGGCCATGGATGGCGCGCAGTTTTTCGGTGAAATGACCGCTTCCATTTCCCATGAAATCAAAAATGTACTGGCCATCATCAATGAGAATGCAGGGCTTTTGGAGGATATGGTCGCCATGAATCGTCAGGGGGCGTCCTTCTCCGCCGAACGCCTTGAAAAGCTGGCGCAATCCGTTTCGCGGCAGATCATCCGGGCGGATGGTATCATTAAAACCATGAATCGCTTTGCCCACAGCGCCGACCACGCAAGGGAGCCGGTGGATGTCGTCGAAGCGGTTCAGTTCATGGCGCAGCTGGTGTCCCGCCTGGTCATGATGCAGGGCGTCCGGTTCGACATTCCCAAGCCGGAGAAGGCCGTGATCGTATCCACCAGTCCATTTTTCCTGGAATACCTGGTCTGGCGCTGCATGGTGGTCGCCATGGCGGCGCGTTCGTCTGAAACCCCCATCCGTATTCTGACAGAAACCACCGCAAATGGTCCCTGCCTGCGGTTCACCGGCATGGCTCCGGGGGAGAAATTTTCCGTATCATCGATCGCTTCGCTGGAAGAGGGGGGCGCCCTCGAATTGCTCGGCGCCCGACTTGTCCTGCATCCGGAAATGGGTGAATTTCATGTTCTACTACCGAATCAAAGGTCTTAAAACGACAACGGATACAGGAAAAACTATTAATAACATTTTGCAACATCGCAAAAGATTGAAACGCGCGGCAAATTGAAAGGAGCAACACCATGACGGAACGTGTACTGTTAGTCGACGACGAAGAGGAATACCTGGAAATCATGTCCGAACGAATGCGGGCCCGTGATATCGAAGTCACCACATCCACTTCGGCCCGCGAGGCGCTCAATATGATTGCCGCTGGATCCTACGATGCCGTCATCATGGATTTCATGATGCCGGAAATGAACGGCATCGAGGCCCTCAAAGCGATCAAAGAGAAAAACCCGGAGATGCAGATCATTCTGCTCACCGGCCATGCCACCGTTGAAAAGACGGTCGAGGCCATGAAAGCCGGCGCCACGGATTTCATTGAAAAACCGGCCGATCTGGATGCCCTCTCTGAAAAAATCAAGAAGGCCCACAACCAGAAGGCCCTGATTGTAAATAAGAAAGACCAGGAACGCGTTATCGAGATGCTCAAGAAATTCGGGATGTGATGCAAGGGCCTGTTCAGCCGCTGCCGGCCATGACGGCCTATGCAGCACCACGCCGTCCGTTGACGGTGTCAGGCGCGGCTTATCGGGAGGCGCATTCATAATCCGGGGTTCGGGATCCAGAGACGGACCCCATGAGATGCCCCCCCCAAAGGGGTTTGTGAATTTCGCCGGATCGGAGGGGACGGGTATGGCCCATACAGTGTTTTCGAATTTGGAAGTGCTCAAACAGCAGGCCATCGAAGACTTCCGCAACCATGTGTCGTTCGGCAAGGTCCGTTTCTGGCAGCAGTTCGATATGGATCTGGTGATGGGCCGTCGGGAAGGTTCTTATTTTTGGGATCTGGACGGCCGCAAACGGTATTTCAACCTCCACTGCAACGGGGGCGTCTATAACCTGGGCCACCGCCATCCGGAAATCGTCAAAGCGTTGAAACGGGCTCTCGATGAAGTCGATATCGGCAATGGACACCTCATAAGCCTTGCCCGCGCGCAACTCGGCCGCCGCCTGGCGGAACTGATGCCGGGAGATCTGAATTACACGGTATTCGGGGTCAGCGGCGGGGAAGCCGTGGACCTGGCCATCAAGGTGGCCCGGGCCTACACCGGCCGCACCGGGATCGTATCGGTTTTCGGCGGATACCACGGACATACGGGTCTGGCTCTGGCCGCGGGCGATGACCAGTACCGCGCCCCTTTCGGCCCGCCCTGCCCGGGATTTCAACAGGTGCCTTTCAATGATCTTAAGGCTCTGGAAGCGGTCCTGAACGACGATACCGCGGCGGTTATTCTGGAAACCATTCCGGCCACGCTGGGCATGCCGACGCCGCACCCCGGTTACTATCCCGGTATCCGGCGATTGTGCGACGGGCGCGGCGTCCTGCTGATCCTGGACGAAGTCCAGACCGGATTCGGGCGGACCGGCAGGCTCTGGGGTTTTGAACATTTCGGTATTGTTCCGGATATGGTGATTCTCGGCAAAGGGATGTCCGGCGGCATCTACCCCATCACCGCCACGGTGCTGCGTACACCCCTCGAAGCGGTGTTTCACCCCGAACCCCACATTCACGTATCCACCGGGGGCGGCTCCGAGCTCGGCTGTTATGTGGCCCTCAAGGTTCTGGAAATATCATCCCGTCCGGAATTCCTCGGCCATGTGAATCAGCTGGCCGATAAATTTCGCATCGGCGTGGGCCGGCTTATCGAAAAGCACGGCATTCTGAACAGCCTGCGACAACGAGGGCTGTTTATGGGGCTCAAGCTGGAAGACGATCTATGCGGGCCGATCCTGTGCAAAACCGCTTTCGACAACGGCCTGTTCATGGTTTATGCAAACAATGACAAAAGCGTAACCCAGTTTCTGCCGCCGTTGATCATGTCGCCGAACGAGGCGGATGACGTCCTGATACATCTGGACCAGGCCCTGACGCAGGCGCGGGCATTTAAAGACATGCTGGCCGCACAAGGAGGCCCGGCGTGAATCTGGATCGGGATTTGCTGGAACGGTTCGAGGCCGGGTTAAACCCCCAGCGAATCGAAGCCTCCGCCGTACCCGCCCGATTGATTGGATATGGGGAGATTTCCGCCATATTCCAGATCCGCGACGACACTACCGTGGCTTACAAACGCATGCCCCTGTTCGATTCCCCGGAAAGGGCCGCGGCCTATGCGGATTTGTACCGGGAATACAGCCACCTGCTCGATCAGGCCGGGCTCCATCTTCCGGACAGCGCCACCGCCATTGTGGCCATCCCCGCCCGGCCCGTGGTGCTCTACATCGGCCAGCGCGCCTTTGCCCCCCAGCGGGTCGCGCATAAACTGATCCACGAACTGACGTTTGAGCAAAACCGGAACCTGATCCGCCGGATCATGGACCATCAGGCCGGAATCTGGGCCTTCAATCAATCCGTGCTGCCGGAACTGGAAATCGCCGTGGACAGCCAGATATCCAACTGGGTCGTGGAAGGGGACATCCAGGCCGGCACGATTTACTATCTCGACACGTCCACACCCTTTATTCGCAAACAGGGCCGTCACCAGCTCGACCCGGAACTTCTGCTCCAGGCCGCGCCCGTTTTTATCCGCTGGCTGCTCCGCTGGCTGTTTGTGGGCGATGTCCTGAACCGCTATTACGATCCCCGCCGAAATATGATCGATCTGGCTGCCAACCTGTATAAGGAGCAGCGTCCCGATCTGATCCCCGTCGCTATCGACACGATCAATGAATCGCTTCCCCGGGGCGTCCGACCCCTCAATCGGCGCGACGTTGAAAAATATTACCGCGAAGATAAATTCATCTGGTCGCTGTTTCTGACCCTGCGCCGGCTTGACCGTTTTATGATCACCAGAATTTTTCGCCGGCGGTATGAATTTATCCTGCCGGGCAAGATCAAACGATAGGAAACAAGCGGGGGCGCCAATATGTGCGATACCATCGCGGCCACGGGCAACGCCACAACCGACGGGGTTACGCTGTTCGGGAAAAACTCCGACCGGGAACCCAATGAGGCCCAGTATATCTGCCACATTCCGGCCCGGCACCATCCGCAGGGGACCGAAGTCCGCTGCACCTATCTGTTGATTCCCCAGGCGGCCCGCACGAACGCGGTGCTTTTGTCCAGACCTTTCTGGATGTGGGGGGCGGAAATGGGCGCCAACGAACACGGACTGACCATCGGCAACGAAGCCGTGTTCACACGGGTCCCCTATCGGAAAGACAACGGCCTGACGGGAATGGACCTTCTGCGCCTTGCACTTGAAAGGGCTGAAACCGCTTTAGAAGCCGTCCATATTATCACCGATCTGATCGCAACCCACGCCCAGGGCGGCAATTGAGGATACGCGCACAAGCTGTACTATCACAACAGTTTTCTTCTGGCCGACCCCAATGCCGTGTGGGTCCTGGAAACCGCCGGGCGGCAATGGGCGGCCAGAAAAATCGAAGGCGTCCATGCCATCTCCAACTGCTTGACAATTGAAAACC
>JAERRP010000134.1 GCA_016735415.1 Desulfobacterales bacterium
TTCAATCATTAAAGTCGGATTCAGCCGATGAAGATGCCTTCCGGAAATGATTCGGCGGCGCTCGGCGCCCCTGCTGCCGGACGCCCTTTTCCGGCCGTCTGCAATCGGAAAGAATTAACGCCGCAGATCGTTCACCAGTTCCTTGAGGATCACCACCACGTTCTGTCCGCGTTGTCGGGCAACCCGATGGGCTTCGGTCACCAGGTCGGCGGCCTGGCGGCGCAGGGCCTCATCCACGGGCAGCGCCCGCCCCTGGCGCTGGAAATGCCATTGCAGAAGCCGGACGGCCATTTTTTCCTCCTGCTGTCGCCAGAAGCCCATGACCTACAACCTCTTGACCCAGAGGATGTTGGTGGTGCCGGACGTGTAGAGGGGGCGCCCGGCTGTGATGACAACCAGATCGCCGGCTTTCACAAAACCGGTTTCCAGGGCCGACGTGGCCGCGTTTTCGATCATTTCGTCCGTATCTTCGCCGATGCGCAGATAACAGGGACGGCAGCCCCAGCACAGCGCCAGACGCCGCACCGTTGTGGCGCTGGGCGAGAGGGCAATCAGGCGGGATTTAGGACGGAAACGCGACACATGACGGGCCGTCATCCCCGAACGGGTGGTGGCCACAATCGCGGCCGCATTGAGGCTGGCGGCCAGGCTGCATGCCGCCGCCGCCACCGATTCGGATATGTCATGACTGGGGATGACCTGCAGATATTTCAGGTGGGGATAGCCTTCTTCGGCGGCCTGAATGATTTTGGCCATGTAGCGCACGGCTTCCACCGGGAAGCTGCCGCTGGCCGTCTCTTCGGAGAGCATAACCCCATCGGCGCCGTCCAGTACGCCGTTGGCCACATCCGCCGCTTCCGCCCGGGTCGGCCGCGGCGAATCGACCATGGAGCGCAGCATCTGGGTGGCGATAATCACCGGCTTGCCGCAGTGATTGGCCTTGCGGATCAAGCGTTTTTGAATACTGGGAACATTCTCCAGCGGGATCTCCACGCCCAGGTCGCCACGGGCCACCATGATACCGTCGGCCGCGGCGACAATGGCATCCATATGATCGAGGGCTTCGTGTTTCTCCACTTTGGCAATGACGGGTGTGTGCCGGCCCTGGCCCGCGATGATGGATTTGATGGCATGGATATCGTCGGCACTGCGCACAAAGGAAAGCGCCACGTAATCCACGTCGTGGGACAGCCCGAAAAGAAGATCGTCCTGGTCCTTGGATGTCAGTGCCGCCACCTGAATACTGGCAGTGGGAAGGTTGACCCCTTTGCGGGAAGTTAAAATTCCACCGATAATCACCCGTGTGTAAATCTCCGCGCCTTCGGTTCGCTGAACTTCGAGTTCCATCATTCCGTCGGCCAGAAGAAGCCGGTCGCCGGCGGAGACGTCGGCGGAAAGGTCCCGGTAGGAAACCGAGACACGATCCTGACCGCCCTCGACAGTTTCGCCGGTCAGCACGAAGGCCTGACCGGGATGCAAGCGGATGCCGGGGTCGAGGATATCGCCCACCCGGATTTTGGGGCCGCACAAATCCTGCAGGATAGCCACCGGGGTGTTCATCTCATGGGACAGCCGTCGAATCGTTTTAATTTTTTCAGCATGATCCTCGTGACTGCCGTGCGAAAAATTCAGCCGGGCCACATTCATGCCGGCGGTAATAAGAGCCCGCAGAATTTCCTCCGTACGGCTGGAAGGTCCGATGGTACAGACAATCCTAGTTTTCGGCATGGCGCACCTCCTGTTTGCCTTCAGGCTTCCGAAGCCATTTTGAAACCTTGTCGGATGCTCAACGGACATCCACACGATCCGGCCGGCAGATACCGATGATCACCTGCTCGAGGATGAGCAGGCCGCCCGGCCCGCTCCGTTTTATTTTACGGTCGGCCCGACTCACGGCCGCCAGGGCAGCCAGCAGTTCATGACGCCTGAAACGATCGGTTTTTATCAGGGTCCGATAAACCGGGTAGGGGCTGCGGGCCCGCCCCATCATGGGCAGATCCGAGACCGTTTTGCGTTTTTTGGAGCGTCGGGTCCGATCCCCGGCCAGCGGGGATGGCTGCAGAGTCTCCTGCCATCCTTCCAGTCGGGTCAGTATTTTTTGGTCGAAGGATTTAATGGCCGGCAGCACCTGCCGCTGGAAAAGCGGATAAGCGCAGCCGGTGTGCCAAACCTTGCCATAAGGGCTTTCGACGAAATCCTTGGCCACGATGAGCCTTCGCACCTGGTTGGCCACAGCCGCCAGCAGCGGCAGGGGATGATCGAATTCACCGCTGTCCAGCAGCGATCGCAGATAAAAGAGCGACTTGCCGAGGTTGCGGTCGGTGACCGCATCGGTAAATTCATACAGGGGATCGCGCCGGGTGCGCTCCAGAATGCCGCGCACATCATCCCTGCTGATGATATTGCGATCGCCGCTGTAGTTGACCAGCTTTTCGACATTGGCGGCCACTGTCCTCAAATCGAATCCGGTCAGCGCGTAAAGGGCCTGGCGAGCCTCCCGGTCCATTCTCTTGCGGCAGCGTTTGAGGATATCGTCCACCGTGCTGTCCAGCGCCGCCGCCTGGGCCGCACGGTCCGCCTGGCGTGCCCCCCCCGGCACACTGCAATCGATCACGACGCCATGTTCCTTGAGGGTCTTAAACAGGCGTCGCCGCTTATCGATCAAGGGCGTCGTGACAATCAGGTGATGGCCGGCGGGAAAGCCGTTTTTAACCGATTCTTCCAGCGCCCGGGCCGGATCGGAAGCCTTGGGGACGGTCAGACCGTTCTGGCGACAGAAGGCCACCACGGGCCGGGCCCAGGACCAGTCCTCACCGTCGGGGGAGGCCCCCAGAAGCGCCTGCCAGTCGTTGTGGCCTTCAAGATCCTCCCATTTCAGATGATGCAGGCTGAGACCGTCCCGGAAATAGCGGGCCGCCCGGGTCATGTTATCATTGCGCGCGGCATCCAAGGCCTGTTTCCAGAGGCGGTCTTCGTTCTGACGGGATAGAAACAGACGGGCATCGGTCAGGGCCACAACCTTGGGCTCTGCCAGGAGCGAATAGGTATTGATCGCGGCCAGGGCCGCGGGAACATTTTCGTTCGACCCGTCCAGGGGTTCGTAGTTCATCGCACGCGAGCTATTGCCCAGCAGGGCTTTGAGGAGCTTGTCCAGGACCTTTTTATACAGAACATCTTCGCCGTAAAGCAAAAAGAGCTGGGGCCACGGCGGTTTCCCGGATTCCAGGTAATCATCGGTATCTTTGAAGTTGATAGCAGACATGACGCACGGATTCAACGGGTGAGTGCCCTGAATTCAAAGCCTCAGTCCGGAATCCGCCCCCGGATGACATGAATGATAAAAATCGTGATGCCGACGGTGATGGCGCTGTCGGCAACGTTGAAAGCCGGCCAGTGCCAGCGGCCCACAAAGAAATCCAGAAAATCCACCACCCGTCCGAAGCGCACCCGATCGATCAGATTCCCGATGGCCCCGCCGAAAATCAGGGCAAAACCGGCTGCCAGCCAGCGATGGGTGGCCGGCGTCTTGTGATAGAACCACAAAACCAGGCCAACGGCCAGAGATGAAACCGCCAGAAACAGGATGCCCCGCACCATCGCACTCTGGTTGGCCAGGAAACCGAAAGCGCCCCCCGGATTCTGGACGTGGGTGATGTGGAAGAACCCGGGAATCACGGGAATGGCCGCATGCATCCGAACTTCACCGAGGATGATAAACTTGGTGACCTGATCGGCAATGATGACACCACCGGCAATCAGGGCCAGACGCAGGTATTTGGCCGGTCCGCCGATATCCTTGGGCGCGCCGTCCGCGGGAACGTTTTGCGGGGAAGTTCCGATCGTCACCTCTAATCCTCTACTGCGTTATGACGGCCAGTTCCCGACAGCAGCGCGCGCACACGCCCGGATGGTCCCGGTCATCCCCCACCGTGGTCACATGCATCCAGCAGCGTTCACATTTTCCCCCGGGCGCCTTGCCGACCCTGATCACCAGTCCTTCGATTTCCGGGCTGCGGTAGCCGTCTTCCATGGTGTCCGGCGACGCGTTCAGCGCCACCCGCGAAACGATAAACAGCTTATCGAGGACATCGCTGTATTCCGCCAGGACTTCGCTGTAGGGCGACGGCGCGCACAGGGTCAGGGCCGCATCCAGGGGATGACCGATCAATTTGTCGCTGCGCGCCGCCTCC
>JAERRP010000647.1 GCA_016735415.1 Desulfobacterales bacterium
CCACGCTGCCGGGGGTTATGGTGCTAGGCTTCGACGAATATGAGGACGTGCCGGTGACGGAGATCGCCCTGGCGCCGGGTGATGTCCTGCTGGCCTACACGGACGGCCTGACCGAACGTTTCAGTATGGATGATGAACTTTACGGCGAGGAGCGGCTGCTGAATGTTCTGCAGGCCAACGGTGCCGGATCGCCCCACAGCCTCCGCGAGGCCGTGGTCAAAGACCTGAAGCAATTTGCCGCCGGGCGCCCATCGGACGATGACCAGGCTTTCATTGTCCTCAAAATCATCTGAAAGATGATTCCGGCGTTGAAACGACCGCCCTAATTTCCCGTATAAAGGAGACCGGGCCATGGATGAGACGATTCAACGGGCATGCGAGGTGCGCGAAACCAAAGAATGCATTCTGATGGTGGATGACAACGCCACCAATCTGCAGGTACTCTCCCAGACCCTTGCGGGCCAGGGTCATCGCCTCCTGGCGGCCAAGGACGGTCAAACCGCCTTGGCGATCGCGGCCAAAGCGCACCCCGATCTGATCTTGCTCGACATCATGATGCCCGGTATGGACGGCTTCGAAGTCTGCCGCCGGCTTAAATCCGATCCGGATACCACCGACATTCCCATTATTTTTCTTTCCGCCCTGGGCCAGACCGAAGACAAGGTGCGAGGCCTGGAGGCCGGCGCGGTGGACTACATCACCAAACCCTTTCAGCCCGAAGAGGTCATTGCCCGGGCGCACACCCATTTGACCCTGCGCTGCCTCCGGCAGCAGCTGGAAGTCGCCAATGCCGAACTCCGCGACCTGAACGAGAATCTGGAACGCAAGGTCCGGGAGCGCACCCGTGAACTCGAAGAAGAACAGAAAAAGGTCGTCAAAGCCCAGAATGCCATTATTTTCGGCATGGCCAAGCTGACCGAAAGCCGTGACGACGATACGGGTAAACATCTTGAGCGGATCGAACGCTATGTGGAGCTCCTGGCGCGAGAACTGGCCAGGACCGACCCTGCGATCACCGAGGAGTGGATCGAGCATGTGAAGGCCACCTCGGCTTTGCACGACATCGGCAAGGTTGGCATCCCCGATGCGGTCCTGCAGAAGCCCGGCCGGCTCACGCCCGAAGAACGCAAGATCATCGAACTGCATCCGGAAATCGGCGGTGACACCCTTGGCGCCGTGCGCGAAAGACTGGGCACAACCGACGCCGAGCTGAAGGCGACCGAGTATCTCCGCCGGGCCATGGAAATTACCTATAGTCATCACGAAAAGTGGGACGGGAGCGGTTACCCGTACGGTACGGAAGGGGAGGGGATTGCCCTGGCGGCCCGGCTGGTGGCCGTGGCCGATGTCTACGACGCCCTGGTCAGCAAGCGGGTCTACAAGGACGGCATGACCCATGAGGATGCCGGCCGCATTATCAGAGAGGGCGCCGGCAAGCACTTCGATCCCCGGGTGATCGAAGCTTTCGAGGTCACCGAGGCCGAATTCTGCAAGGTGGCCATCGAAATGAGTGATGCGGCCGGATGAGCTCTGATTTTAATCTGAACGCTCAACTACCAGTCTGATCCCGGAGCAATTTTACCAATCCCGGAAGGCTTTTATTTTTTAATCCTCTTCCGTGATTTCTCCCGTCACTTGTTTCTGCATCTGATCGAGGTATTCATCCATTTCCTGGGTGTTTTTGAAAACACGCATGGAGGGCAGGGCCTCGATAATTTCAAATACTTTTTTGATCTGAGGCTGGAGGTGCATGAAGACCAGCTTGCCGCTGCCGGCTTTGAGCGCCTTCTTGGTCTTGAAAATTACGCGGATGCCGGCACTGCTGAGATAATCGACGTCGGTCATGTCCAGCGCAATCAGCGTGGGGTTTTTCGCGATGATCGAATCGAGTTCGTCTTCCAGGATACTGTGGGTATGGCCGTCGATCTGTCCGGACGGCGCAACGACATAGGCGTCCAGCGCTTTCTGCTCGGTACGGACAATTAAAGGCATCGCTTCCTCCTTTTCCAATTGGGCCGACAGGCGTCAGGTTACAGGGCTCACGCAGTCTAAAGCCCGCCTGCAGGATATACAAGCAAAAAATGAAGCGGCCGACATTCGTCCCTGTCGCGGATGCCGAGGAAGGGGTGCTGTCAGGCCGGAGCGCACTTCAGATCATGGATGGGGATGCGGCCGGACGGTCTTTCACCAGGATGCACACCAGGCCCTGCGTTTTCCACAGGTCGACCTGGTGATGGGGGCCATCGATTCGGTAGTTGCGGTTATCCTGCAGGGGCATTTTGACGTCGCCGGCTTTGAGAATGAAGACCGATACGCGTTTACCGTGGTCATCGTAGAACAGATAGGCGGCCTTTCGGGGTCCGAGGGTGCACTCGCGGCCGCCCACAAAAGTAAATCCCTGCCGGCTGAGGGTCGGAATCGTGATGCGATAGTTGAGTTGCTTGAAAAACCATTCTTCCGGATCTTGCGTTTCGGCGGCCTTGAAATCCATGGTCATGTCCGTCCGGGTATGGTTGGCGAGGGCATAATTGCCGATGACATCCAGGCTGGCGAGTGGATTGGCGAAGGGATTCCAGACCACGAATACGAGCATCAGGGCCAGGGCCATAGCAGGCGCAAGACCACTTTTAAACCAGGACGCCCATTTCGGAACGGAAGACTCTTCATCCTGTCGGGTCAGGGCCCGGGCCCGGCGGGCCAGTCCGGCGGGGGCCTCGAGCGTGCGGATTCCGGATGCCAGGGTTCGTTCCAGGCCCTGGTCGGCGCTGTAAAGCCGGTCGCAGTCCGGGCAGGCTTCCCGATGCCGCCGGGCCTGCTGCGAAGTCCCGGCATCACAGCCATCGCGAGATATCAACCATTGTCTAAAGTTGTTGCAGTCCATCGCTCACCTATCCTTTGCGAGCCATCGGGATTACTTTTTTGTGAAACCTGGCTTGGAATGTATCTTTCATGATCGCCGTTTTGAGGCGTTGTTTGCCGCGCGAAAGACGAGACATCACCGTTCCCGGGGGAATTTCCAGTATGTCGGCGATTTCCTGGTAAGAGAATTCCTTCAAATAGTAGAGAATCAGAACCGACTGGTAAGTCTCCGGCAGCTTGCTCAGCCACTGGTGGACATTTTCGGCCGTGGCCTTACGCTCCAGGGTGTGCAGCGCATCTTCACGCGCCGCTAATACTTGCAGGGCATCGATGTAATCGATCCGGTCGTCATATTCCTGCTCCGGCCCGGAGCGCCCGCGCCGCAGGCCTTTGAGATAATTATTGCGCAGAATGACAAAGAGCCAGGGCTTGATTTTGCGGCGGTCCTTGAGCTGGTGAATATTTCGGTGGGCCGCCAGGAAGGTTTCCTGCACCAGATCTTCGGCATCGAACCGGTTGCCGGTGTACTGAAAGGCGGCTTTGTAGAGCAGGCGCTCGTAGCGCTCGGCGAACTGCCAGAAATCTTCCTGGCGTTGCACTTTCTTTTTTGCGGTGGCTAAAGATCCAAAAAAACCCGGCAGTGTCATGATGTCCTGTCCCTGGGGCCGTGGAGAAGCGGCTGCCGGGCGGGCCTGTCCGGTCACCCCTGAGGGTTAACCGACGATCCGCGGGGCGGGTGGCCGGTGACGGTTATCCAGCGCTGATCATAAGCACCCACCGCAATCTGGCAACTGTGGCCGTCATGAGGCGCCGTCATCATTCCGGGCCACAACCTTTTCATTTACGGCCGGGCGGATTTTTGCTCGCGGGAATACAATGGTCTGACCGCTTTCAGGCAGCTCGAAGACTTCCCAATCCGAATCGGCCGGACGGCGGCGGGTTTTCAAGCGCAGGCCGGCTTTGCCCGCGAAAGTGTCGGCCGTCTCGGACCCCGCCGAAAAGGTGATCATCTCAGCCGATTCCGGCATTTCATAGCGCGGTATTTCGTAGTGCCGCAAGGCATCCCCGCGGATCGACTGTTGCAGTGAGCGTTTCAGCGGCAGGCGCCTTTCAGCGGTCCATTCGCTGGACGGGTCGGGGCCGAAATAGACCCAGTGGCCATCCCCCATTTCATAGGCCTTGCGTTCATCCATGGCCCAGACCGAGGCACTGGTCAGAAAACCGGCGGATAGAATCAGTATCGTCATTATGATATGGCGCTTCATGGTGCGTTCTCCTTCATGATGGGTGTACATACTCCGGCATCGTCTGCGATGCATCTGTCCACTGAGATCCGGGCCGAAGCTTTTTTATTCCCTATTTTTTTAGAATTAAGGGACAAAATCAGGTTGTCTCAATGGCAGGGGGATCAAAGTGATCGATAAGTTACAGAAAACACACAAGTAAAAGATTTGGAATGGGGATGGAGGGGAACGGACCGGCGCGTGACAAAGGGGATGCAACCCAAGACTTGCAAAACATCCCTAAGCCCCTCTTTGGGGTCTACATGAGGCCGCCCTCTATGCGGAGGGAGACTCACTCGGCGGTCTCGCCGGGTCGTGGCTATTCGTTTTTATCGGATTCCCCGGGGGCCCGGCGGCCGGGAATACCGTCCGTGGCCGGCAGGATGTCCTTGAAGACGGTACCGTAGATTTCCCAGATGGTCACAAACAAAGCGGCGATGATCGGCCCGATGATGATGCCCACCACGCCGAAAAGGGCGATACCGCCCAGGGTTCCGAAAAGAATGAACAGATCGTGCATCCGGGTGTCCTTGCCCACCAGGGCGGGGCGCAGCAGGTTGTCGATGCTGCCCACCACAAGCCCGCAGAAAAGGGCCAGTCCGACGCCCTTGGCATAATGGCCGCCGGCAATCAGGATGATGACGGCCGGGATCCAGACCAGGCCGGTGCCGATGCCCGGTTTGATGGAAAGACCCCCCATGTTCGTCCCCCAGAAGGCGGCCCCGCTGATGCCCGC
>JAERRP010000261.1 GCA_016735415.1 Desulfobacterales bacterium
GAGACCGACCATCTCAGGGGAGTACTGTTTATCGATCGAATATCGACGCTGAAGAGAGAAATGTACAAACGCAAGCGTAAAAAACAGCTGCGGCCGTCATCATGAAAAGCTTCAAGCTCATGTTCATGGGAACACCGGACTTTGCTGTACCGGCATTGCGGGCCCTCGCTGCCGGCCCCCACCGGGTTCTGGCCGTGGTCACCCAACCCGACCGACCCAAAGGCCGGGGCCGCAAGCTGACCCCGCCACCGGTAAAAACGCTGGCCCTGGATCTGGGCTATCCCGTTATTCAGCCGCAAAACTACGCCGACCCGGTTTTTGCAGAAGCCGTCCGCCGGTACGCCCCGGACTGGTTTATCGTCATCGCCCATGGACATATTCTGAAAAAAGTCCATCTGGCCCTGCCCCGTCTGGGGGCCTTGAACGTGCATGCATCGCTCCTGCCCCGACACCGGGGCCCGGCGCCCATTCAGTGGTCCATCATCAACGGCGACACGGAAACAGGTGTCACCACCATGCTCATGGACGAAGGCCTGGACAGCGGCGATATGCTGCTCACGGCGCGCACGGCCATCACCCCGGATGACACGGCCGCATCCCTGCACGACCGTCTGGCGGTCATGGGGGCGGATCTTCTCATGGAAACACTGGCCGGCCTGGCCGCGGACCGGATCAAACCCGTTTCTCAAGAGCACGCCGCTGCCACCTACGCCCCCATGCTGACCAAGGCCGACGGCCAAATCCAGTGGTCCCGTCCCGGCCATAAGATCGACGCCCTGATCCGGGGCCTGACGCCGTGGCCCGGCGCTTACACTTTCTACCAGGGAAAACGATTGAAGATCTTCAAGGTCTGTCCGTCGACGACGACGCACCCGGCGGCCCCGGGTACGATTCTGCCCGGCTTCCAGGACGAGTTGCGCGTCGCCACGGGCGACGGTGCCCTGAGCATCGTCGAAATTCAGGGCCAGGGCGGACGGCGTATGCCCGCGGCCGACTTCCTCAAAGGCCATCCAATCCCGCCCGGCGCCCGGCTGGAGTAATCCCCCGATGCAATCCGATCCCCGGCGGGCAGCCCTGGACATCCTCGTGCAACTGGAATCCTCCCCGGCCACGCTGGATCGTTTGATGGATTCCTTTCATGCCGCCTCGTCCTTCTCCCGGCGCGATACCCGCTTCGTCAATGCACTGGGTTTCGGCGTTCAACGCTGGCGTTACCGGCTGGACTTTGCCATTGCGGCCCTTTCCGCCAAACCCCTTCGTAAAAGCGACCGCCAGGTCCTGAACATCCTTCGCATGGGCCTGTATCAGATCCTGGAGATGGACCGGGTGCCGGACGCGGCTGTCGTCCACACCGCGGTGGACCTGGCCCGGGCCGTCAAATGCGGCTGGGCCGCCGGCTATATCAATGCGATTTTGAGACGGGCCCTGCGCGAACCCCAGGTTATCGCCCTGCCCGCCCGCGCAAAAGACCCCACGCAGGCCCTGGCCGTTTCGCAGTCCTTTCCCGAATGGATGATTTCACGCTGGTGCGATCGTTTCGGTCTGGAGGAGACACAAGCCCTGTGCCGGGCCGTCAACCGGATTCCGCCCCTGGTCCTGCGCACGAATCGATTGAAAACGACCCGCTCCCGGCTGTCCGAATCACTGCAGGCCTATGCGCCCCAAATCCGGCGCTCGGACTATACCCCGGAGGGCCTTCTGATCGACCAGTTGACCGGTCAAATTTTTGACAGCCGGCCTTTTGAACAGGGGTGGTTTCAGGTTCAGGACGAGGCCGCCCAGGCCGTGGGACATCTGGTCGATCCCCGGCCCGGAGAAACGGTCCTGGACGCCTGCGCCGGTCTGGGTGGCAAAAGCGCCCATCTGGCCGAACTCATGCAGAACCGCGGCCGGATTACCGCCATCGACCGTGATGGCGCCAAGCTCGAACGCCTGGAAGTCGTAATGCGGCGTCTGGGCATTGCGATTGTCAAAACGCAATCAATCGACTGGCTGAAGTCCCCCGCCATCGATGCGCCCACCCGTTATGATAAAATTCTGCTGGACGCCCCCTGTTCCGGCATGGGCGTCCTGCGGCGCAATCCGGACGCCAAATGGAAACGCAAACCCAAGGGCTTCAAGCGCTATCGGGCGGCTCAGCGGGATATGCTGGCCGTCCTGGTGCCGCTTTTAAAACCCGGCGGCGCCCTGATTTACGCGGTTTGCAGCACCGAACCCGAAGAAACCGAAGACGTACTTCAATGGTTTTTGAAGAAACATCCACAATTTGCTATAGACAAAAAGACGCGGCGGCGACCGGCGTCCATCGACCGGCTCCTGAATTCCGATGGTTGCCTGCAGACCGCTGTCCACCGCCATGGCACCGACGGTTTTTTTGCCGCCCGGCTGCGGCGGCGGAAATGACATTCGATTCGGAAGGGTTGGGGCTGGGGAAGTAATAAATGGCCCCATCCGGCTTGTCCATTGACTTATTCATTTTTATCACGTACAGGAGAGTCCTGTTAATGAAATTGATCGCACCCTCAATCCTCTCAGCCGATTTTTCCCGGCTGGGCGAAGAAATCCGCGCCGTGGAAGAAGCCGGCGCCGACTGGATTCATATCGATGTCATGGACGGCCATTTCGTCCCCAACATCACCATGGGGCCCCTGGTGGTGGAAGCCGTTCGCCGGACAACCCAATTGCCCCTGGACGTTCATCTGATGGTCGAGAAGGCCGATCGTTTCATCCCCGCGTTTGTCAAAGCCGGGGCCGACCTGGTGGCAGTGCAGGTGGAAGCCTGCGTCCATTTGAACCGGACCGTTCAACTCATCCGGGAATGCGGCGCACGCCCGGGGGTGGTGCTCAATCCGGCCACACCGCTTAACAGCCTCGAGTGGGTGCTGGAGGACGTGGACCTCATCATGCTGATGAGTGTGAACCCGGGCTTCGGCGGGCAGAAATTTATCCCCAACACCCTGGAGAGGATCCGCCGCTTGCGGGAGATGCTGAACACCCGGGGACTGTCGCCCCTGATTGAAATGGACGGCGGGGTCAATGCCGGCACAATCGCCGATATCGCGGCCGCCGGTGTCGATGTCTTCGTGGCCGGTTCGGCCATTTTCGGCAGCCCGGACTACCGCGCCACCATCACGGAACTCCGCCGCCTGACAGGCGAATAAGAATATGCCCCGACACCGATGAAGCGCATTCCCGTCATCCACGGTCCGAACCTAAGGGCTCGCGCAAAAATAAATTAGCAATGTTCAGCGTTGAGGCGCCCGCCGGGCAAGGCGCAAAAGC
>JAERRP010000406.1 GCA_016735415.1 Desulfobacterales bacterium
ATTCCCGTTCACCTCAAGGTCGATTCAGGTATGGGCCGCCTGGGGCTTGTTCCGGATTGCGGCGCGCCCGGAAGCGACCGGGCCCTGCCACCGGTGGCGGAAGTACAGGCGCTCTCCCGGTTGCGCGGCGTTCGCCTGGAGGGCATATTTACCCATTTCGCCGCGGCCGACGAAACCGACAAATCCTTCTCCGCCCTGCAGTTCGACCTTTTCAATACCTTCCTGCAGCGCCTGGCACGGGCCGGTGTCGACAGCGGTATGTGCCACGCCGCCAACAGCGCCGGCGTCATCGATCTGCCGCAGGCCCATCTCGACGCGGTGCGTCCCGGCATCTCCCTTTACGGCCTCTACCCGTCCCGCGCGGTGGATCACCAGAAGATCGACCTGCGCCCGGCCCTGGCCCTCAAATCAAGAATTCTGCAGGTCAAGGACGTCCCGGCCGGCTTTCCGGTGAGCTACGGCATGACCTGGGAAGCCCCCGGCCCCACCCGCATCGCCACCGTGGCCGCCGGATATGCCGACGGTATCCAGCGAAACCTTTCCAACCGCGGCCGCATGCTGGTGCGCGGGGCCGAAGCGCCCATCGTGGGTCGGATCTGCATGGATCTGATGATGCTGGACGTGGGGGTTATCGAGGGGGTTGTGCCTGGCGACGAGGCCGTAATCATCGGTCGCCAGGGAAAGGCGGAGATCAGCGCCGATACCGTGGCCGATCTGCTGGACACCATCAACTACGAGGTCATCTTCACCAATTTCACACGCGTGCCGCGTGTATATTTCGGGTCAGGAATATAATCAGTGTCCGTCCAGAAATGGTCTTTTTTGCCCTGATCGGCGTTCTCCGCGGGTTTTACGGCTGCGGCGTACAACAGTACGCCTCACCGCAACCCCTTGTGCGGCCTTGTTCAGAACAAAAAATCCTCATTTCTGAATCGGACACGTGCGTGCCATCTTAATTGCGTGGCTGAATAAATAGCAGACTGGCGGGGAGTGCCGCTCAGGTGCTTTCCGTGGGGAAGACCATCTTGCCGCTGAGGCTCAGGTCGTAGCCCTCCAGGGTGGCGGTCAGGGCACGGAATTCCTTGTCCGGCAGCATGCCCAGAAACAACTGAACCCCGGGATCGAAAAAACGCTCTTTGGTGACCAGAAGATCGTAGCGTTCCCATCTCAACGGGATGAAATCCAGCCCCAGCATGCCGGCCACGGCCCGGATACCGGGCCCGGCATCCGCCCGCCCGCCCACAATTTCCAGCCCCACGTCCAGATGACGGGCGACCTCGTTGTGATAGCCGTCAATGGCCGGTCCGTCGAGACCGGCCCGGCCCAGTTCGCAATCGAGCAGCAGACGCGTGCCCGTGGTGTTGGGCCGGTTGACGATGGTCACCCCCTTTTGCCCCAGATCGGCCACTGACCGAATGCCGCACGGATTTCCACCGGCGACCAGAATACCCTGTTCCCGGCGGCAGAAATTGACCACGGCGGGCGCCTGCCCCAGCTCGCGGGCGGCGAAATCGAAGTTATACTCGTCGTCGTCTTCCTGCAGCAGATGACTGGTGGCCATATGGCACAAATGGCGCCGCAGGGCCCGCAGACCGCCCAGACTGCCTAAATTTCCGAAAACAGCCATGTGCTCCGGGTGAACACGGTTAAAAAGGTTCAAGGCCTTTTCGAGCAGGGGGTCATTGCTGCCGGCCACGATCAGGAGTCCCTCGTAGGGCGGCAGATCCTTGCAGGGTTCGGGATAGTTGATCGTATTGGCTTCGATCCATTGCTCGACCAGGTGCCGCGGGAAAAGCCATTTGCCGGTAATCTTGGTGGCCGGCAGACCTTTTTCAGCCACAAGGGTGTACACCATTTTCTCGTTGACGCCGATAAACCGCGCCACCTCCCTGGTCGACAACAGATGATCCATATCGCTCCCCATCCCCGTTCAGTGCCTTAATGAAAGACGTTCCAGACCCCGGCCAGACAACCACGGCGGCCGGCGTCTGCGGCCACTATATTTTTCAGCCGGGATGCTTGTCAACCTGCCGCCATTCAAGTGCATTCCCCTTCGACCTCAATATCGAACAGGGCCAAATCGAAAAACCGTTCAAACCCATGATCCGTTTTGCAACCCCTATTTTCGATCGGCAGGGAAGTAAACGTGGCGTGATCGTGCTGAATTACCTTGGCCGGCACTTGATCGCTGCCATTCGCGCAGCTGGGCATATGGCCCTGGGAGAAATCAGATGTCTTTCAGAAGTCGGTTGGCCGGCGATTCCTGCAGGGTCAAGCGCAGGGACTCCAGCGCCTGGGACAAGGCCACCAATTCGGGCGATTCGGGCAGTGGAATGCCGTTGACCCCCCTCGTCTCCAGAGCTTCAAGGATGTAGCTGATGGTAAAACTGTCGATGTCCCGGGCCGGCACAAAACCATGGGTACCGTTATCGGCGAGTTGAACTTCGTTGAGGATGCCGCTCTCGGTCAGTTCCTGCAGGACCCGATGCGTGAGCGGCAGTGGCAGACCGAGTTCATCGGCGATGCGGTCGCTGTCCACCGGTGGGACGCCCCGGCCGAACTGGCGCACCAGAAAAAGGGTAATCCGCAGGGCCACCAGCTTGCGTAATCCCGGACTGGCCCGGGTGGTGTCGGGCTCGAACTCGTACTGGCCCACATTCTGGATGGCATAGGATATTTCCGCGCCCAGCAGGAGAATCAGCCAGCTCAGTTGCAACCAGATCAGAAAAAGCGGCAGGGCTGCAAAACTGCCGTAAATCGCATTGTAGCGGGCCGTGCCGATCTGAAACGTAATGTAGACCCATTGCAGAATCTGATAGCCGCTGCCGGCGATAACACCGGCCACCAGGGCCGAGCGGAATTTCACCCGGGTATTGGGCATGACGAGATAAATCAGGGTGAACAACACCCAGACGATAAAGTAAGGAATCAGCTTGAACGAGGAATAGATCAGCGGGCTGAAAAATCCCAGCAGGGCGATCTTGCGGGTAATGTTGGCAATCTGGGTGGTGACAAAAACCGTGGCGCTGCTTTGCAGGATAATCAGGACGGGGCTCAAAAGCATGATGGCCAGATAGTCACTGAGCTTGCGCGCCAGGGATCTTTCGTACTTGGTCTTCCAGATCTGGTTGAAGGAATGTTCGATGTTGCCCATCACCTTGAACACGGCCCAGAAAAGCAGGACCAGCCCGATTCCGGCAAGAAGGCCCCCCTTGGTGCTCTCCAGCAGGCTCTGCGCAAACGCCACCACCTTATTGATGATTTCGACCTGGCCCGGAAAATTCTGGTAAAGCTGTTCTTCCAGCATATGCTGAAAGCCGAAGCCCTTGGCAATGCCGAAAGCCATGGCCGCCACCGGAACAATTGAAAGCAGGGTGTAAAACGTGAGCGAGGAGGCCCTGAGCATGCAGTCATCTTCACGAAAACCCCGCAGGGCGAGAAGCAATACCCGCAAGCCCCGCATCCAGATCCGCTTCAGAAGGGGCATCTCCTGCATGCGCGCGCGCCAGATATCGCCCGATACGAACTGCACCAGCCCGCTGACTTTCTCTTTGACTTCACCGATCGATTTACTTGGATTGGCCATCACGCCTGCTTTTCGAAAAGTATTTGCCGCTTTCAGGTCTCTTAGAGCTTGCGTAAATAAATTAGCCATTTTTAGCGTTGAGGCGCCCGTGCGACCGGCCGTATTGGCAGTATAGTGATTTAATTGCGAGTTTGCAATCCACCCTTGAAAAAGCAATCGGATGGCCGTTTACGAAGGCGACCCTGTACGCTCATCGGTTTGACCGCTGTAACGCCCTTGTTTGCTTATTCGATCCTTTCATTATAACGAATATCGAAAAGGAAAAAGAAACAACCCTGACATTGCGTTTAATGGTTCGCACAAAAATAAATTAGCAATGTTCAGCGTTGAGGCCCCCGCCGGTACAAGGCGCAAAAGCGCAGGAATAGCTGGCCTATTCCGATCTTTTGCAACGCCGCCCGGCGGGATGCATCGGCGCTGAAAATGTACGTTATTTTTTCGCGAGCCCTAAGGGAGCGCGCTTGACACCATCGATGACATCCAGGGATCTGGCAGACCTCCGGACCGCCAAAAACCTGCTCGAAAAACCCGGTATGGCCGCCCGTATAACGGGTGTGCTGAGCATCCCGATTGAAAAGGGGCTTGCGCTGGTCC
>JAERRP010000298.1 GCA_016735415.1 Desulfobacterales bacterium
AGTTCATGGAAAATGGAGACTCCGGCTCCGACTGTATTATCTATACCGTTTCGGGCGGCGAGTTTCAAAATCACTGGAATCCGGCCACCGGCAAGTTGTTCTAAAAAAAGTCAGGTACAGGTCCCCGGCTGCAGCTAGCCGGGGACCGCCCCTTTTTCCGGACAAGCGCTTCACCTTTACAGGATTACTATGGAATTCTTTCTGCAGCAGCTCATCAACGGACTGACCCTCGGCGGGATCTATGCCCTGATCGCCCTGGGCTACACCATGGTGTACGGCATCATTCAGCTGATCAATTTCGCCCACGGCGAATTTTTCGCGGCCGGCGGGTATATGGGGGTTATCCTTTTAAGCTACCTGACCGCACACGGTTACATGGAGACCCACCCCTGGTTGTGTCTGGGCGGTGCCATGGTGCTGGCCATGGTGTATTGTGCCTTTCTGGCCATGGGCGTTGAAAAAGTGGCCTATCTGCCCCTGCGCGGTTCCAGTCGCCTGGCCGCCCTGGTCAGCGCGCTGGGCATGTCCATCTTTCTGTCCAACGGTTTGATGCTGACCCAGGGCGTCTACGACAAACCGTATCCTTCCGATTTCGGCCAGGGCGGACTGGAATACGGGATGATCACCATCAGCTATCTGCAAATGATGATTGTCTTCGTCACGATTGTGCTGCTGGTGGTTTTAAACATCCTGGTATTCAAGACCCGCATCGGCAAGGCCATGCGCGCCACGGCCCAGGACAAGGTCATGAGCGCGCTGGTGGGCATCAACAGCAATCGCATCATCAGCCTGACCTTTGCCATTGGCGCCGGCCTGGCCGCCGCGGCCGGGATTATGGTCGGGATGTATTACGGGTCGGTCAACTATACCATGGGGTTTGTTCCGGGTATCAAGGCCTTCGCCGCCGCGGTTCTGGGGGGCATCGGCAATATCACCGGTGCCATGCTGGGCGGCCTGATTATCGGCATGGTGGAAATATTCGGGGCCGGATATATTTCAGGTCAATACAAAGATGTTTTTGCGTTTGTCATTCTAATTTCGGTTCTGTATTTCAGACCCACAGGCATTATGGGTGAAAATGTCGATGATACCCGCGTCTAAAAAAATCCTGAAAAATTATTTCATCGGACTTCTCTGGCTTTTCGGACTCCTCTGGCCTTTACTGGGGATCCATGCCGACGGCACGCTCTCCTTCGGAACGGCATTTACGGTCTGGTTCTATATTTTTCTCGTCACTGTCGTGGTGGTCATCGGTACGGTCCTGCACAAGCAGGGGCTTCTGACCTGGATCAGCAAACCGGCCGGAAGCCTCAAGTCCAATCTTGCGTCCCTGAGTTCCGGTATCCCCCAATGGGTGTGGCTGGTCGTGGTCGCGGCCCTGGCGATGATATTCCCGCTGGTCACCGGCCGTTATGAACAGGACGTGGCCATCAATGTCCTGGTCTATGTCTGCCTGGGGCTGGGACTGAATATCGTGGTCGGGCTGGCCGGCATGCTCGATCTGGGCTACATCGCCTTTTACGGCGTCGGGGCCTACACCTATGCCCTGTTGAGCGTCCATTATCAGCTTGTTTGCTGGCTTTCGCTTCCGGTGGCCGCCATCGCGGCCATGACGGCCGGCTGTATCATCGGCTTCCCCACCCTGCGCATGCGCGGCGACTACCTGGCCATCGTCACCCTGGGGTTCGGTGAAATCGTCCGCATTATCCTGAACAACTGGATGGAACTGACCAACGGCCCCAACGGCATCCTGGGGATCAAAGCGCCCGGGATCTTTATTTTCAGCTGGGCCGAAGGATTCAGTATCGAGCATCTTTATCTTAAAAAACTCCACTATCTTTACTACGTCATTTTATTGTTGAGCATCTTTACCATCATCGCCGTGCGGCGGTTGAATCTCTCGCGTATCGGCCGGTCCTGGGAGGCGATTCGCGAGGATGAGACCGCCGCCGAGTTGATGGGCGTGAATACCTATAAGCTCAAGCTGTTAGCCTATGCCATGGGGGCACTTTTTGCGGGTCTGGCCGGGGCCTTTTTTGCGGCGCGCATGCGTTTCGTCAGCCCGGAAAGCTTTACCTTTCTCGAATCGGCCACCGTTCTGGCCATGGTGGTTCTGGGGGGCATGGCTTCCATCCCGGGTGTCATTCTGGGCGCGCTGGCGCTCATCGTCCTGCCGGAACTATTTCGTGAATTCGAACTGTACCGCATGTTGTGCCTGGGAGGCGCGATGGTCCTGATAATGGTTTTCAAACCGGGCGGTTTTATCCCGGCCAAACGGGTCGGCCGGCGTTCGGAGGAGAGGGAGGGGTAAATGGCCACAGAGCCGATCCTCGAGCTGCGCGACGTTCATACCAGCTACGGCAATATCAAGGCGCTCAAGGGCATTTCGCTATCCGTCCATCCGGGTGAAATCGTATCCATCATCGGTGCCAACGGGGCCGGTAAATCCACCACCCTGATGAGTATCTGCGGCATTATTCCCCTCACGC
>JAERRP010000150.1 GCA_016735415.1 Desulfobacterales bacterium
TTAGACAAATCTAACATTACTGTGCAACATGAACTAGCCAGACACTGGATCGCCGATCATTTGAGGGGTGTGGTCTCCCGCTGGGAGCTGTGCGCCTTCAACAATATTTGCCGGGACAAATATCTGCGGCTGGATCGCGACTGGCCGTTTAAGGCCCACCCACTGCTGTCCCGGGACCTGATGGAACACCTGGCTGACATCGCCCGCTGCTCCGGTGTCGACCCGGATATCGTGCACTGGAGCGGATCGACCCGGATGCAGAAAGAAACCATCAATGAAAACACGGATCGGCCAGCACGGGCAACCATCGCCTGACATGCACCCCAGGAGGAACGACACCTCATGACCGCCACTCGGAGTTGCTTTACCAGAGACGAACAGAAGGCTTTTGAGCCGGCTGAAAAAATCGGCCTGGTGGCCTGCATCGATCCCAACGGACGTCCCCACGTTTCCCTGATCACGTCGATCATGGCCCCTCGGCCCAACCAGATCACGCTGGGGGAATTCTGCCGAGGACTCAGTAAACAATATATCCAGCAGAATCCCCGCATCGCATTCCTGATCATGACGATGGATCGACGCTTGTGGCGCGGCCGCGCGAAATGGACCCACCTGCGCCGGGAAGGCCCCGAATACCAGCGCTACAATGATATTCCCATGTTCCGCTACAACACCTACTTCGGCATCAATACGGTCCATTACCTGGACCTGGTGGAAACCTCGGAGCCCATGCCGCTTCCCATGGCCGGCATCGTGGCCAGTGCCCTGCTGCCCCGGCTGAGCAAGGGTGCCGCCGCCACGGGGCACGCTGAGCGCATTTTGAAGCCTTTTGCCGAAGGACTGTTCAACCAGATGGGATCGTTGAAATTCATCAGCTACGTTGGAGCGGACGGCTTTCCCGAACTGGTGCCGATGGTGCAATGCCAGGCAGCCGACAGCCGGCGACTCGCGTTTGCACCGCTGATCTTCGCCAGAGAATTGCGCCGCATCGAGGCCGGAACGGAAGTGGCCGTTTTCTGTCTGACCATGGGCATGGAAGACGTGTTGATCCGCGGCACCTTTCGCGGCTTCAAGCACTATCGCATGGTGTCGCTGGGCACGGTCGACATTGAATGGGTCTACAATTCCATGCCGCCGGCCCACGGCCAGATCTATCCGGAGGTGCCTCTGGAGCCGGTTACCGAATTCTAGTGTCTTTCCAGGAATGGCCTTTTGGCACAATTTCGGCCTCAATCGGTTGTATGCCGTCGGCAGGTGAGGGATGGGGATTCTGACCTATCCGTATAGTATTAAAGTAGACACTAAAACAAGGGTTAGCTTGCCGTTACGGTGCTTGTCCTTGCCCATGACATGTGCTATCTTTCCTCGGATTTACTACAAGAAGGTCGAGGCTTTCAGCCTGACGGGGCCCAAAGTAGAAAATATGACCGTAGGATGACCGGAGGGATTTTCTCCGGTAGGATTCCATAAAGAGGGTGGGGTGACTCGAAGCGGCGTCCGGTTGAATTTCTCAATAATTACAGTAAAAAAATGGCGGAAGTGCATGGGAATCGAACCCACCCGGGACGGTGTTAACGCCCCACACCGGGTTTGAAGCCCGGGAGCCCCACCAGGTAGCTGCGCACTTCCGCGTATAGGGCTATATAACCGGGCCGTTGAATCCTTGTCAATCCCCAGGGGGTTAAAAACACGATGATGATCAACCAGGCGCGATTGGCGGAAACCTTTCAATCCCTGGTCCGGATCGACAGCGTTTCACGCGAGGAAGGCCGGTTTGCCGCCGCGTTGCAAAAGCGCCTTGAAAATCTGGGGGCCGGAACGCAGTTCGACCAGTCGGCCGCAACGACCGGCAGCGATACGGGCAACCTGATAGGCCGTTTGGAGGGCACGCTAAAAAGAAAGCCACTGCTGTTCAGCGCCCATATGGACACCGTTGAACCGGGGCGTGGAATTCGTCCGGTCTTAGAGGAGGGGATGTTCACCAGTTCGGGCGACACCATCCTGGGCGCCGATGACAAAGGTGCGATCGCCATTCTGCTTGAAGTCCTCGCGGTATTGAAAGAAAGCGGCCAGCCGCACGCTCCGATCGAGATTGTGTTTTCAACCTGCGAGGAGATTGGTCTGCTGGGGGCCAACAACCTTGATTATAATCTGATCTCGGCCGAAATCGGGTATGTCCTGGATTCACGTGATCCCGACCGCCTTGTCAATCGGGCGCCGTCTGCCAACCGGCTTCGTCTGAAAGTGTTCGGCAAAGAAGCGCACGCCGGTGCTTCACCTGAAAAAGGCATCAATGCCATTTTCATTGCCTCCCGTGCGATCGCTTCGATACAATGGGGTCGACTGGACCGGGAGACCACCTGCAACCCCGGCACCATCCGGGGTGGGGTGGCCACCAATATCGTTCCTTCCAGCGTGGTCATCGATGCTGAAGTCCGCAGCCACGACGAGGACAAGCTGGGTCATGCCACCGATCAAATTATCAAGGCCTTCCAGGATACGATCGACGCCATTCCTCCCAACCCCGTCAATGGATCAAGGCCGCGTTTCGAGTATCGCCTGAAATCGGATTTCAAACGAACGCATATTCCGGAAGACCACAGGGTGGTAAAACTGGCGGATAAGGCCGCCCGCGCTCTCGGCCGTCGTATTCGGACCCAGTCGGCCGGCGGCGGCTCGGATGCCAACGTTTTTTGCCAGAAGGGTATCGTTACGGGTGTTCTGGGGACGGGGATGCAGGATGTGCACACGAGGGGTGAGCGTATTGCCCTGGCGGACATGGTGAAAACCTGTGAACTGGTGCTTGAAATTATCAGACTGTACAGTGGCGGCGGGGAATAACTGCCTGAGTCAATCAGTGTCCGTCCCGAAATGGTCTTTTTTGCCCTGATCGGCCGGTCGTAGCGGGTTTGCGGCTGCGGCGTACAAAAGTACGCCTCACCGCAACCCTGCTGCTGCCGTATCAGAACAAAAAATCCTCAATTCTGAATCGGACACATACGTAACTTCCGCAAATCCATGGATGGGCACCAATTAAGATTTGGCTATAAAGGTAAATCTGTGACGATAAC
>JAERRP010000222.1 GCA_016735415.1 Desulfobacterales bacterium
CGGCGTGCACCACGTGGGTGGCGAGGCTCAGCATGACGCCTCCGCTGTTCATGCGCTGGAAGACCGTGCAGGTGAGGTCTTCGTTCAGGCTCTTGACCTCGTCCACCACCGGCACCATGGCGGAAAGATCGCTCGTCTGCCCGAACCAGGCGTTGCCGACCAGCATCTTGGGAAGTTCCACCGGGATCATGGTCTGGGTGTACTGGTTGACGGCGTTCCAGGTCACATTTTCATAGGCAAAGGCGATACCGCCGTTGTCGCCCACGACCCGGCGGGCCACGTTCAGGTCGCTACGCAGGGATTTGCGCAGCAGATCGTCCTGGGTTTGGGCCATTTTGTAAACGCCCTCGGCAATGTGGTCCAGGTCCGTTTTGGCCAGTTTGATGCTCTCGTCCGACGCCACCTGAAACATGGTATTGTTCTGCCGGCTGACGAAGATACCAACAACGATCAGCGGCAAGATGGTCGCAAACAGGCCGAGCATCATCAGTTTGGTTCTGAGTTTAAGGTCTCTAAACATGGGTCTCTTCCTCCCAATCAATGGTTTGATTGTTAAAAAGGGTTTGAATCGCCGGAGCGATATCCGTATCGGTAAAAACCCGGCCGGCCCGGCATTGCCGTATGGCCGCCAGGGCCATTTCCTTGAATAAACAGGTTTTGGGATCCTGGATCATCACGTCGCCGCCCACCCGGGCGATTTCGGCGGCGCCTTCGGCACCGTCCTGGTCCTGCCCGGAGAGGATGACGGCCACAGTCCTTGCGGCCATGACTTCCGAGAGGGACAGCATGAGCATGTTGATGGCCCCGCGGCGTTCGGGAAAAGGGGAGGCGTGAACCTGCAGGGCGATTTCCCCGTTGTTGCCGGTGGTGGTCACATATTCAGCCCCCGAGGCCAGGTAGCAGGTACCGCCTTGAAGAATGGCACCGTCGGTGGCCCGTTCGACCCGCAAGGAGCTGTGATGATTCAGATAATCGGCAAAGGCTTCAATGTGCGCACCGGCGGCATACAGGATGGCCAGGTAGGCTGCCGGCCATTCCGGCCGCAATTGCGGAATGATTTTCAGCAGGGCGCCATAGCCGCCCTCCGAGGCGCCGAGTACCACACAGCGGCGGATATCCGTCGCGGCGGCAGCACTGTATTTCGATTTGGTACGCAGCAGGCGTACGTTGTCGATTTTGATGCCGGCGGCCAGTTTGACTTTATGCTGGATCTGTCGTTTCTGCTCTACAAGTCTGGTTTCTTCGAGCTGGGAAGGCTTGGGCATGAAATCAATGGCCCCGAAGCGCAGGGCGTCGAAGGTCTCGGTGGCCCCTTCACGGGTCAGGGCGCTGATCATGACGGTCGGGGTGGGGCGTCTGGGAGGGTTTTACGATCGATGACGTTTCATCGGAAACCTTGAGCGTTTCGTGGCATCCCTCGCAGGTCAGCAGCGAATGACGGCCGCTGCCGTCGCAGCTGATCTCATGCTGCATGCCACACTCTTCACAAAAAACGATCAATGCCTTTTCTCCCTGTACTTATACTTGGGCCTCCGGTCCGTCCTGACTGCAAGCTTGCCTTTCGCTCTAATTGTTAGGTCTGAAAGGTTAGTAATTGTTCGGTCTGAAAGGTTAGAAACTTGATCGAAAAAAACAGACCGGCCACGGGACGATGCCGCCGAAACCCTTTTCAGGCCAGGGGACGCTCCCGAAACAGCTTCAACAGAATCTGATAAATGTTTTCCTCACGATGATTGAAGCGAAATTCGCACTCTTTGAGGTGCAATCGAAAATTATCCAGTACGGTCAGGTGCCGATTGAGCAGGCGCTTTTGGACCAAACCCAGAAACGCTTCGATGACGCGGCCGTGTGGTAACGTGTCGGCGCCGGCATCGCCAGTCGCCGCCAGCCCGTAAAGTCGTTTGCTGTCCATATCGACAATGCCGTCGTAGCCGGCCCACCGTTCCGGTAGACAGAGCGCATTTTCTTGACCGTTGGCCCTGAGGCAGCAACGCAGCCGCGCCGCGGATTGCACCGGGATGACGTCTGTTCGCACTTTAGAGCCGTCTTCTTTCAAACCGAAAATAGGCGCTGTGTTGGGGGGATCGTCGTCCAAAGCGGCCGGCGGTCGATCGAAGGGGGACTGGCGCTCACATATGGTATAAATACGTTCGCGGATTCTGATCAGATAACGGTTGATGGTATTGTGATTGAGGCTGGTGAGGGATGCAATCATCTCAGAATCGAGGTCCAGAACAAAACACCTGATTATTTTACGAAATTTAGCTTCTGAGATTTTCGAACGCCTGACGTATTTGTTTTTCATTGGTCCGGTTGTCTTTGCGCGCTTTTGATTGTGCTGTTCTGTTGAAGTTCTGATTTATATGGTTAAGTAATAGAAATTATTTGTAAAAATATGATTTATCATATTCGAACGCTGGGTTTTCCGGATTTTCTTTGATACTGAAGGATCTGCGCCTGTTGAAATGTGATGATCTGGGTAGCCGCAAATAATGTACCCATATATTTTAATAACAATTGACGAATGGTTCTGGTGGTTTGGCGTTTGTCTTGGGCCCATGCGGTTGTAATATTGACAGATTCTGTCATTCGGACTGACAAAACCTGTCAGACGGTTTAAGGGGCCGCAGGGGATTCGGGCCCGATGGGTGCCATCATGTCGGGTGTCGGTATTCAGTCTATGACGTGCAGGGGGGGGGAGGCGTGCGGTCAGTCAGGCAGTCTGGAACCGTCCGTGCCAGCGTGGTCGTCACTTAGTGCCGATCCGAGAGGAGGCTGATGGGACTGGGAGGCGGAAATGAATTTTTGAAGGGCCTGGTAATCATCCGGGTGGAATCCGCCAGGCCGTCCGGGTCGGTCGTCCAGAAAATACAGATACGAGTCAATTTACCCAATCTATATCAGTGACGCTCAAATGAAAAGCATTTCCTTGAGGCCCGTGGCTTGCCCTCGGAGGGCGGATGCTTTATAAGGTGGAGGCCTTTTTTTATTAGCGGGAAATCTTATGCACCCAGACAATCCACAGATGGGCGTTGACATTGCCGGTCTGCATTTGAAAAATCCGGTCATGACCGCCTCCGGCACGTTTGGCTACGGGGGCGAATTCAGGGACCTGGTCGATTTGAATCGACTGGGCGCCATTGTCGTCAAGGGGTTGTCATGCCGGCCCGCGGCCGGCAATCCACCGCCCCGGATCGTCGAGACCCCCTGCGGCATGCTCAACGCGATCGGTCTCGAGAACATCGGGATCGAAGCCTTTCGGCGGACGCGGCTGCGTTTCCTGCGCCAATTTGAGTTGCCGGTGATTGTCAATCTTTACGGAGAGCAGGCCGAAGACTATGAAGCCCTGGCCGAAATCGTCGAGGGCGAGGCGGACATCGCGGCCCTCGAAGTGAACATTTCCTGTCCCAACGTCAAGGCCGGTGGCCTGGCTTTCGGCGTGAGGCCCGATGCGGCCGGAGACTTGACCCGCCGGATTCGCCGGCGAACCACCAAACCGCTCATCGTCAAGCTTTCCCCTAACGTGGCCGACATCGTTCCGATCGCTCAGGCGGTGGAAGCGGCCGGGGCCGATGCATTGTCGCTGATCAATACGATCACCGGGATGGTGGTTGATATCGATCAGCGACGGCCCAAACTGGCGAACATTACCGGAGGTCTGTCCGGCCCGGCCATCCGGCCCATAGCGGTCCGCATGGTCTGGCAGGCAGCCTGCGCCGTCGACATCCCGGTCATCGGGATCGGCGGGATCATGGACCACCGCGACGCGCTTGAGTTTCTGGTCGCGGGGGCCTCGGCCGTTCAGGTGGGAACGGCCAGTTTCGTGAACCCCCGCGCCACGATGGATATCATTGATGGTTTGCAGGCTTATCTTAAGACCCACAAGATAGCGGATATAAAGGCCCTGATCGGTAGCCTCGAGACGGAGGGCTGGTTTTGACGGGCGTTTTCGCCCGCCGCCCGGCCGAGCGTGAGCGGCCTGCCTCGAAAGCGGTTTGGCAGAATTCTACCCCGTGATTATATTGACGTAACATTTGACATCCGCAGCGACGAACAGAAAGGAGCCTTCATGGATTTTAAGACCCTCGTTGACATTCTGGATTATGCGATTTCCAAAGAAAAAGAGGCCGAAACCTTTTATCTCGAGATCAGTGAAGAAGAAGCCCTTTCGGGCAACCGTCAGCTATTTCAGGATTTTTCCAAAGAAGAAAAAAAGCACGTCGATCTGCTCGAGAACCTGAAAACGGGCGGGAGTTTGGAAGGCATCGCGAACTACGAGTTCAAGTGGATCAAGGACATCAAACGCAGCGATCTGGTGTTGGACATCGAGTATCGTAAAGGCATGAACTACCGTGACATCCTGATGCTGGCCATCAAACGCGAAGAAAAGGCCCTCAAGCTCTACAACGATCTGCTGGCCCAGGCGGAAACGCCGGACGGTCAGAAAGTCTTCAAGATTCTCTGCCAGGAAGAGGCCAAACATAAACTGGCCCTGGAAACCATTTACGACGACTACATGGCCGAGATGGGCGATTGAAAGCGATTGGCCTTGCCGCGTGCTACCCCGGCCCTGATTCTGGGGGAGGCACCGGTTCTATGATGTCTCTACAATGGAGGTGGTTATGCGGTTGGCGTGCCATTTAGCGCTGGTAGTTCTTCTGTTTGGGGCGGTATCCGGAGCGGCGGCGGCCAGTCAGGCCCTGGCGGAAGCGGATGAACGCTATGATGCCGGCGGATTGGACAATATCCGAGCGTCCCTGGCCCTTTATGAAAAGGCACGTACGGCGGAGCCCGAGCGCTATGAAGTCCTGTGGAAAGGCGCCCGGGCGCATCGCGATTATGCCAACCGGGCCAAACAGAAAGGGCTGTCCGACTGGGAAGCCATCTGCAAGGATCAGGGCAAGATTGCCATGAAACTGGCCGAACCGGCCATGGCCCTGGCGCCCGGGAAAGTCGAAGGGCACTATTACTACGGGCTCAGCGTGGGGATCTACTCCGATGGGGTCAGTATTTTTACAGCCTTGAGTGAAGGTCTCAAAGGCAAAACCCAGAACAGTTTCGAGAAAGCCTACACCCTTGACAAAAGCTACAAACGGGGCGGGCCGATCCTTTCCCTGGCGCGCTTCTGGACGGTATTGCCCTGGCCCATGCAGGACAAGAAAAAAGCCCTGCAGTATTTCCGTGAATTTGAAAAGGGCGGTTATCTGCAAACCTCGGCCGAGGGACAGGTTTATTTCGGCGAATTGCTGATCAAACTGGGCGGCCAGGACAACAAAGCGGAAGCCCGTCGCTGGCTGCAGGCGGCCGCGCAATCCCCCGAACCTTATTTTGCCGATTGGGCCGAGCGGCTGCTGGCCAAGCTTAAATGATAAGCCCTCGATTATCTACCCAACCCCGAATCGATTAAGGAGAAATCTACAATGACCCCAAGAAGATTGTTCATCATGGCTTTGGCGATGGGATGGATCCTGTTAACGCTGCCAGCGAGTTGGGCCGTGGACCGGGAACTTGCCGGCGTGACCTTCCCGGGCGAAAAAGTCATGGCGGGCAAGACCCTCAAGCTTAACGGGGTGGCCCTGCGCACCAAGTTTTTCATCAAGGTTTTCGCCGGTGGTTTCTATCTCGAAAACCCCACCAGCGACCCGACCGAGGCCATCAACTCCGAACAGGTCAAGCACTTCCACCTGCACTATCTGACCAGCAGGGCCACGGCCAAAAAACTGCAGGAAGGTTTCAAGGAAGCCATCGAGGAGGCCAACCCGCCCGAACTGGTGGCCAAATACCGGAAAGAAATCGACCGTTACGCTTCCTGGCTGGATCAGGATATGGAACCCGGGGCGACTTCGCTCGCAACCTATGTCCCCGGCAAGGGACTGACCCTGGTCTTCAAGGGCCAGGAGAAGGGCACCATTGCGAGCCAGGAGTTTGCCCGGATGTACTTTCGCTACAACCTGGGGCCCAAGGCCAGCAAAAAGTTGCGCAAGGGCTATCTGGGCCTCTGATATCCGGCGCCATGTCGTCAGGTCCGAAAAGAAAAGCTGAAGCACATAGCGTCCTCCAGCTTTTCTTTTCGAAAGGGTCGCTAACCTACAGCCCCTGGCGATCCTTGACCGGGTGGGATTTGAGATATTCCATCCGGTTGAGGCCGTTGATATAGGCCTTGGCGCTGGCCGTGATGATGTCGGGGTCGGCCCCCTTGCCCAGAGCCACCAGACCGTTTTCACGCAGGCGCACGGTCACCTCTCCCTGGGCGTCGGTGCCGCCGCTGAGGGCACTGACCGTAAAGCGCAGCAGGTCGGACTGGGTGTCGGTCAGTTTGGCGATGGTGTTGAAAACCGCGTCGATGGGGCCGTTGCCATAACCGGCCGCACGCACGCGGCGGTCCTTGATATTGAGCTCCAGGCTGGCCATGGGCAGGACCGTGGTGCCGGCCGTCACATGCAGGTATTGCAACTGGAAAATGTCGGCTGTCCGCAGGATTTTCTCGGCGATCAGGACTTCCAGGTCTTCGTCCACAATGTGTTTTTTCTTGTCGGCCAACTTCTTGAACTGGCTGAACACGATATTCAGTTCTTCCTCGCTCAGGTCATATCCCAGATCTTTCAGGTGCGTGTGCAGAGCATGCCGGCCCGAATGCTTCCCCAGGACCAGTTTGTTATGGCTCAAACCGATGGTCTCCGGCCGCATGATCTCGTAGGTCATGGGGTTTTTAAGCATTCCGTCCTGATGGATGCCGGACTCGTGCGCAAAGGCATTGGCCCCCACGATGGCCTTGTTGGGCTGGACCATGATGCCGGTGATCATGCTGACCAGGCGGCTGCTGGCATAGATGTGCTCCGTCTTGATACCGCTGCTGAGCCCCATGTGATTCTGGCGGGTGTGCAGGGCCATGACCAGTTCTTCCATGGACGTGTTGCCGGCCCGCTCACCGATGCCGTTGATCGTCACTTCGGCCTGGCGCGCCCCGGCCTGGATGGCGGCAATGGTGTTGGCCGTGGCAAGCCCCAGGTCGTTATGGCAGTGAATGCTGAAGACGGCCTGATCGATATTGGGTGTGTTTGTTCGAATGTAACGCACCATATCGGAGAACTCGTCCGGTACGGCATAGCCTACGGTATCCGGGAGATTGATGGTGGTGGCGCCGGCGGCGATGGCGGCTTCGAAAACCCGGCAGAGAAAATCGCGGTCGCTGCGGGAACCGTCTTCGGCCGAAAACTCCACATTGTCGGTGTAGCTTCGGGCGTGACGCACCGCATCCGCGGCCGCGGCGATGACCTCTTCGCGACTCATCTTGAGCTTGTATTCCAGGTGGATGTCGGAGGTGGCGATAAAGGTGTGGATGCGGGGGTGGGCGGCATGCCGGACGGCTTCCCAGGCGCGGTCGATATCCTGTCGGGAAGCGCGGGCCAGGCCGGCAACCTGGACCTGCTTCAACTCCTGGGCAATACGCGCCACGGCTTCGAAATCCCCTTCGGAGGCCGCGGGAAACCCCGCCTCGATGACGTCGACCCCAAGTTTTTCGAGTTGCCTGGCCAGGCGCAGTTTTTCGGCCGTGTTCATGCTGGCGCCCGGCGATTGTTCGCCGTCGCGCAGGGTTGTATCGAAAATAATGACACGATTCTGATCGTTTATATTCATTTCATGCTCCTGTGGGCGTTGGGCCGCCGGATGCCGTCCAAATAGCAGGCGGCGGTCAATTAAAATCGTTAAGGCTTTCGGGAATGTTCAGGACGCGCCCAAAAAATAAATTCATATTTTAAGCGCCGATGAATCCCGCCGGGCGACGTTGCGCGAGCTCTTAACCGGGCAGGAGCATGGGCCGCAGGGTGTGATCGGGATCATTCCCTGCGGCATTCAATCTTGGCGCTTTCCGTGGCTGCATGGGGCCCTCCTTGGGGACCTTTGGTCGGCGCGAAAGCTTTGATCAGGCCAGCGGCGCCGACGCTGTCCCCTACCCGGCCGAGCCCCGCCGTTTTTCAGCGGGAACGGCTTTTCGTTCCTTGGCCAATTTGTACTGAAAGCTGTCCGCCAGGGCCTGCCAGCTGGCTTCGATAATGTCTTCGGAGACCCCGATGGTGCTCCAGACTTCATCCTGATCCCGGGATTCGATCAGTACGCGCACGCGGGCTTCGGTACCCTCGCGTCCGTCGATGACGCGCACCTTGAAATCAACCAGCCGCATGCTCTCGAGGTTAGGGAAGAAGCGGCCGAGGGCCTTGCGCAGGGCGTTGTCCAGGGCGCTGACCGGTCCGAGGCCTTCGGCGGCGGTGATCTCTTCGCTTCCGCCGACGGCAACTTTAACGGTGGCGTGGGCTGTGCAGGGCTGGTTCTGGTCCTTTTCGATCGACACCCGGAAGGACATCAGGTCGAAGAGGGAGCGGAACTGTTCGGTGAATTTTTCCACCAGAATCTTGAACGAGCCGTCGGCCACGTCGAACTGGTAGCCCTTCTCTTCCAGATCCTTGATGCGGGCCACAATGGCGCGGCTGTCGTGGCCGTTGCCGTCCAGGGCAACACCCATTTCCCGGGCCTTGTACTCTACGTTGCTTTTGCCGGCCAGATCGGAGATCAGCACCCGGCGCCGGTTGCCGATCTTGCCCGGGCGTGTGTGCTCGTATGCCCGCGGGTTTTTCATGATGGCGTTAACATGAATGCCGCCTTTGTGGGCGAAGGCGCTGCGGCCCACAAAAGGCCGGTTGTTGCGGGGCACCTGATTGGCGGTTTCGCTCACGAAGCGCGAGAGGTTTTTGAGCTTGGCCAGATTTTCGTCGGAGACACAGTCATACCCCATTTTTATTTTCAGGATCGGAATAATGGATGTCAGGTCGGCATTGCCGCAGCGCTCCCCGTAGCCGTTGATCGTGCCGTGTACCATGCGGGCGCCGGCCTTGACGGCCACAATCGTATTGGCCACGGCCATCCCGCTGTCATTATGGGTGTGGATGCCGATGCCCGGAGGCCGGGGAAGATCGAGGGCTTCGACATATGTTTTGACCCGCAGGGTGGCGGCTTCGACATCGAAAAGCAGAGACCCGCCGTTGGTGTCGCACAGGACCACCCAGTCGGCACCGGCCTGCACGGCCGCTTTAATGGTCTCCAGGGCATAAGCCTCATTTTTCATGAAACCGTCGAAGAAGTGTTCGGCATCGTAGACCACCTCGCGTCCGTGGGATTTGAGGCAGGCAACCGTTTCGCTGATCATGGCCAGGTTTTCGTCCAGGGTGTTGTCCATGATCTGGGTTACGTGGAGATCCCAGGTTTTGCCGAAAACCGCCAGGGCCGGGGCCCCGCTGTCGATCAGGGCCTTCACGTTAGCATCGTCTTCCACAGCGATACCCGCCTTGCGGGTGGCACCGAAGGCGGTCAGTCGGGTGGTTTTAAATTCCGCCCGTTTGGCCAGGTCGAAGAAATGCATGTCCCGGGGATTGGAACCCGGCCAGCCGCCTTCGACGTAATGCACCCCCATCTCATCCAGACGCCGGGTGATGGCCATTTTTTCATCGGCTGAAAAACTGATGTTTTCGCCCTGGGTGCCGTCTCTCAGGGTGGTGTCGTATAAGCGCATTGTCTCCATGATGGATCCTGTCTCTGTAAGAGGCTTGCGGGTTATTTTTTATGGCGGGGGTTCTCGGGGCGCAGCCCCCGGACAGCGGCCCCGGCGCGCCACATCTCGGAAGATCCGAGCGTGTTCAATTCGGCCTCGAGTTTTTCGCGGTAATCGGGCCGGCCGCAGGTTTCCATGACCCGCTGGGTTTCCTGGCCGGAGACGACCTTTTCATAAAGCTGGTCGAACACCGGGACCACCGCGTCGCGGAAGCGGGGGGCCCAGTCCAGAGCGCCGCGCTGGGCCGTGGTGCTGCAATTGGCGAACATCCAGTCCATCCCGTTTTCGGCCACCAGCCGGATCAGGCTCTGGGTGAGTTCTTCGACCGTTTCGTTAAAGGCCTCGCTGGGGCTGTGTCCATGCTTGCGCAGCAGGTTGTACTGGGCTTCCATGACCCCGGCCAGACAGCCCATCAGGACGCCGCGCTCACCCGTCAGGTCGCTGTGGACTTCCTTTTCAAAGGTGGTGGGGAAGAGATAACCGGAGCCGATGGCGATACCAGTGGCCAGGGCGCGCTGCCGGGCCCGGCCGGTGTGGTCCTGAAAAACCGCAAAACTGGAGTTGATGCCGCTGCCGTCCAGGAAGTTGCGGCGCACGGTGGTTCCCGAGCCCTTGGGGGCCACC
>JAERRP010000646.1 GCA_016735415.1 Desulfobacterales bacterium
AGGGAACTGACGGATGTGCCCGACACGGTGGTGTTCATGAAGGCCTACAAAAACTGTGAAGACATCATATCGGCCCTCGCGGAAAACGACCTTTTAGAAAACTCGGTGGCCGTTTCACGGGTGAGCCTGCCGGACCAGGAAATATACGCCAGGGCCGATCAGCTGTGTGAACGGACTCCGAAATACTGGACCCTTGTTATTGCCAAAAAGAAGAAGAATGGGTAAGCACCAAAAACATCCCTATCGGTCCCTCGCCATATCATTCGTTATTTCCGCGGCCATGTCGACCGCCGGCGTGATGTGGATCGATCACCTGCCGCTTTCCGTGTTCGTGGACCAGCTTTTGCTGCCCCTGTTGCGGCTGCTTTTGTTCATCTGCATCGGTCTTGTGGCCGGCCAGATCATTGAAATGTCCGGATGGACCCATTCCCTGTCGGTGGTGGCCCGGCCCCTGTTCCGCTTCGGCAATCTCGACGACCGCTGCAGCGCCGCGTTTACCACAGCCTTTTTTTCCGGCGTGGCGGCCAATGCCATGCTGCTGGATTTTTACAAAGACGGGAAAATTTCCAAACAGGAGCTCTTCCTGACCAACTTTATCAACCAGCTGCCGGCCTTTTTCCTCCATCTGCCCACCACGTTTTTCATCGTGGTTCCGCTGACCGGGTGGGCCGGGGGGATCTATTTTATAATTACCTTTCTGGCCACCGTGTTGCGCACACTGGGTTTTGTTTTATACGGACGTTTCAGGGCCGGTGTTTCCTCCGGCGCCACGGGAGAAACCATCAAGACAGAAGCCCCCAAAGGGAAACCCCGCCGGTCCATATGGCAGGAGATCCGATCCAAGTTCCCCCCCCGCATGGCCAAGATTGTCGTCTATGTGGTGCCCATCTACATCCTGGTGTTCATCGTCAATGCAAAGGGGCTTTTCACGGTCGCTCAGAACTGGATGGCCGGCGTCATCCCGGTGGGTTTTCTGCCCGTAGAAGCCCTGTCTTTCGTCGTGCTGAGTTTTGTGGCGGAGTTTACCTCCGGATTTGCGGCCGCAGGCGCGTTGCTCCAGGCCGGCGTCATCACAATCAAACAGACCGTTTTTGCCCTGTTGGTGGGTAACATCGTCGCCTTTCCCATCCGCGCCCTGCGGCATCAACTGCCCCGGTACATCGGTATTTTTTCCCCCCGGATGGGCACTCAGATGCTGTTTATGGGCCAGGGATTTCGAGTGCTCAGCCTGATGGTGACCGGTGCAATCTACTATTACATATTGTAACGGCGGTCTCAATGGCACAGAGGAAACACACACTATTTCGAGGAACAGGGATTTGGCAAAAAAAAGACGTCTAAGATCCGGCTTCACCACCGGCACGGCAGCGGCAGCCGCGGCTTCGGGGGCGCTTTGCCTGCTCATGGACGGCGTCGCCCCCCCGAAGGTGTCAGTGATGCTGCTCACCGGTGTGCCAATCCAAATTCCCATCCATTCCTGCACCACCGCAAATGGTCGAACGGCTGTCTGCACGGTGATCAAGGATGCCGGAGATGATCCGGATGTCACCAACAAAGCAAAAATTGGCGCCGAGGTGACCCTGTGTGATCCCCGGGACATGCGAAACCCACTGGCCATTACCGTTCGCGGGGGCAAGGGGGTCGGGCAGGTCACCAAACCGGGGCTCGATGTGCCGCCGGGTGCTCCCGCCATCAATCCCGGTCCCATGAAAATGATCCGTGCCGCCATCGAGGTCGTCTGTGCTGAAAGAGACTGCAACCGGCCGGTGACGGTCACCATTTTTGTTCCCAAAGGAGAGAAACTGGCCAAAAGGCCCCTCAACCGGCGACTGGGCATCGTGGGAGGCATTTCCATTCTGGGGACCACCGGATTGGTCAAGCCCATGTCCCATGCGGCCTACATCGCCACCATCGATTCCGCCCTCCGGGTGGCTGCGGCCATGGCAAACCGGCAGGTGGTGCTGACCACCGGCAGGCGGAGCGAACGCTTCGCCCAGGCCCGCTTTACCACCCTGCCCGAAGAAGCATTCATTCAGATCGGTGACTTTTTTAAGCGATCTCTTGAAAAGGCTGCCGGGATCGGTTTCGACCGGATCATCCTCGCAGTGTTTTTCGGAAAAGCCCTGAAAATGGCCCAGGGCATCCCCCACACCCATGCGGCCCGATCCCGGCTCACCATGGAACAACTGTCCGCATGGACCCTTGAACTGACCGGCGATCGGATACTGGCCGAGCAGGTTCTGGCAGCCAACACCGCACGACACGCTCTGGAATTGATTTGGCCGGCATATCCGGGTATTGTGTCCGAAGTCGCCACCCGTATGGTGGCATCGGCGAGGGGTTTTGCCGGGCCTGGGCCCATCATAGAGGGTGTGGTGTTTCAATATGACGGATCGGTCATGTTCCATGTGAACCGATCGGACTGAGAGGAGACGAACGGAGATGAAAACCGTAAACATCGTCGGTATGGGACTTTCCCCGGAGGACCTTTCCGCCGTGCACCTGTCGCTGATTTTGGATGCCGATATTCTCATTGGAGGAAAGCGGCACCTGCATCTGTTTCCGGGATTCGAGGGAGAAACCAGAGAGATCACCAGGGATCTGGCATCCCTGGGGTCCTTTATCCAGGATCGCATGGCCACGGACCGTATCGTGGTTCTGGCCTCCGGGGATCCATTGCTCTACGGCATCGGCGACTACCTGATCCGCAAGCTGGGCAGAGACGCCATTACCGTCCACCCCAATATCTCTTCGGTGGCCGCCGCCTTTGCGCGCATCAAGACGTCCTGGCAGGATGCCGGGGTGGTCAGCCTCCACGGAAGGGGCCGGGAGGCCGATGTCCTGCGCGCCCTGCGGCATTTTGAGAAAGTGGCCGTGCTCACAGACCCCCAGCGTACGCCCGGATGGCTGGCCGACTACCTGATCAAAAGCGGGACCCTGAACATCACCATGTGGGTAGCCGAGCAGTTGGGAACCCCGGGGGAACGGGTCCGCCCCTTCGATCTGTCGGTGGCCACAAACAAGTCCTTCCGGGATCCCAACGTGGTCATCCTCCTGCACCATCCACAGTCGGAATCGGCCGCCACTCCGGCGCTTTGCCTGGGAATGCCCGATGAGTGGTTCGATCACCAGCGGGGCATGATCACCAAACCGGAAGTGCGGGTGGTGTCTCTTTCCAAACTTCGGCTCAAACCCCACCATGTCCTGTGGGATCTGGGGGCCGGAAGCGGTTCGGTCTCCCTGGAAGCCTCCCGGTTCGTACCCCAGGGCCGGGTCATCGCCGTCGAAAAAGACCCTGCCAGAATCGTGCATATCCAGGCCAACAAAGCCCGGTTCCACGTGTCCAACCTGGACATCGTCCAAGCTGTCATGCCGGCCAAACTGGCTGATCTGCCCCGTCCCGACCGGGTGTTCATCGGCGGCGGCGGCAGAAGTCTGAACACCATCATCAACACGGCAGCCGCCTGCCTTCGACCCGGAGGCGTCATGGTCATCAACACGGTGGTGATCGCCAGTGTAGCAACGGCGCTTTCGGCCTTGGAAAGCCTCGATTTTGAAACGGAAATCGTGCAGATCCAAGTCAACACAGGCCGGCGGATACCCACCGGAGAGCGCATGGAGGCGGCCAATCCGGTATGGATTACCTCAGGCAGAAAAAAACAGGAACCTTGATCAACAACCCATTCAACGGTGGAAAAAAACCATGAAACCTATGTATGAAGAACAACGCATCCACCCCGTCATCTTCGTGGGCGCCGGACCCGGTGATCCCGAGCTGATCACCGTCAAGGGCCAACGGGCCCTTCAGACTGCCGACCTGATCGTCTACGCCGGTTCGCTCGTACCCGAAGCGGTGATGAAATGGGCCCCAAAAGATACACTCCGGGTTAACAGCGCGGGCATGCACTTGGATGAAATTATCGATCAGATGACCGAGGCTTACCATTCCCATCAACGGGTGGTGCGGCTTCACACCGGAGATCCGAGCCTCTACGGCGCCATATTTGAGCAGATGGCTGAACTCGACAAAAAGGATGTGGCCTACCGGGTGGTGCCCGGCGTAACCGCGGCATTTGCCGCAGCCGCAGCCATGGGCATCGAATACACACTTCCCGAGGTATCCCAAACCCTGATCCTGACCCGCATGGCCGGCAGGAC
>JAERRP010000285.1 GCA_016735415.1 Desulfobacterales bacterium
CATGCGGCTCTTGACGACGCGCACAGAGCTGCTGATCAGAATGAAAGAGCCCCGCGAGGTTTCCAAAACCGAACGCATTCTCTTTCCCATCATAGGGGTTTTACTCTGCTGCCTGCTGGCGCCGACGGCCCTGCCCCTTCTGGGCATGTTGTTCCTGGGGAACCTTCTCAAAGAAAGCGGTGTCGTCGATCGACTGGCCCAGACGGCTCAAAGTGCCATTATTGATACGGCCACCATCTTTCTCGGGTTTTGCGTCGGATTGAGCACCCAGGCCGATGTTTTTCTGACCGAAAAATCCATTATGATCTTCTGTCTGGGTGCCGTGGCGTTCAGCCTGGCGACCGCCTCGGGCATAATATTTGCCAAAATTATGAACCTGTTCATTCGGAAAAAAATAAATCCGCTTCTGGGAGCGGCCGGTGTTTCGGCCGTACCCGGTTCCGCACGCGAAGTGCACCTGATGGGCCAGCACGAAGACCCATCCAACTACCTGCTGATGCATGCCATGGCCTGCAACTCATCCGGTGTCATCGGCTCGGCCATCGCCGCCGGTGTGCTGTGGTCTTTCAATATGATGTAAGACGATTGAATTGTGGAAAGAGAAACGCAGATGAAACCATGGCGCTGCACCGTATGCGAGCACATCGAGAAGGCGGCATCGCCCCCCGCGAAGTGTCCTGTGTGTGGTTCCGAGAGCAACCTGTTTGTGCCGGCCGGCGGGGAAAGCGAGCCTTCACCCGTGATGGCGGAGACCCATCCGGCGCTGCGCTGGCAATGCCTGGTCTGCGGATACATTCATACCGGTCCCGAACCACCGGACAAATGCCCCGTATGCGGCGCCGACCGCTCGCAATTCATCTGCCTTGATCGGGAAGCCGAAGATGTGACACCGCCGGCAAGCGCGGACGAGGCCAAACCGGAGCGCCAATGGCGCTGCACGGTCTGCGGCTACATCCATACGGGACCTGAACCGCCGCTTAAATGCCCTGTGTGCGGTGCCGATCAAACCATGTTCGAAGCGGTTGTGGATGAAGCTGAACCGGCAACCCCACCGACGTCTGCGGAACCGGAAGGCGACGCGCCGCCAACGGGAAAAAAGACCGCCCTGGGCATCACCACCAGGATCAACCAAAGGCTTGATCGCTATCGGAACCTGATCGCTCTGGCGATCGAGAACCATGCCCACCCTATTTCCGTCCATATCCCCAACGGGGTTTTACCCATCGCCGTGGTCATGGTGCTGCTGGCGGCCATGTTCGATATGCCGGCCCTGGGCCTGGCCGGGTTTTACAACATGATCTTCATTCTGCTCGCCATGCCCGTGGTGCTGTTCACCGGCTATCTGCACTGGCAATATAAATTTGGCGGACACATGACCCCGCTTTTCAAAGGCAAGATAATCTGCGGCAGTGTGGTCAGTGTGATTGCTTTGATTCTGGTCATCTGGGCCATGGTCGACCGCCGCATCACGGCCGAACCGTCCCTTCTTTACATCGGCCTGCATCTGGTAATGTTGGCCGTCGCGGCCTATGCCGGGTACCTGGGCGGACGTCTGGTCTTCCACCGCAATTCATAGTGGGTGTCCATCCATAAATAGTCGATTTAGGTTCAGGCCCAGGCCGCAGCTTTTTTTAACCGGAGTCATAGTCGGCCTGCGTCGAGGATTGTAAAAAAGATGAGAACGCCGGGCCGCGAGATGCTATTTTTGGATGTCTAGCGGGGATGCTTCCAAGGGAGAGAGCCCTGAATACCGGGCCGGTCTCCCTTTTTTCGTGGGGCCGCTTCCGTTGGTATCGCTGTAAACCCTTGCCTGTCAAGTGCCTACGGGCCGACCGCCTGATTTACCACATATTCAACAATCGTGCCCTGTCGAATACCATATATAGTGTCTTATCCCTCAACCCCATAACGCCCCGCTAAAGCACCCCTGGGCGCTGTCGGCGGTTTTGCTTATCGCCGCACCGCCCGGGAAGCACCCACAGCCCTGTTGTTCTGAAAAACGGCCCCGCACCATCCGGCCTGGACCGCCGACCATCGCAGGCTGTAAGTGGGTTCGGGAAAAACGCCTTGTAATGCCGCCAGCTCGGGTTCGCGAAACCCGCTGACCACGAGACGGCTGTCAGGGTTGGCATGATGATCCACCCAGGCCGCGATCGAACACAAGGTCGGCAGACGAAGGTTGGCTATAATCAGGTCATACATCGCCTCAAGCGCTTCCAGCGGTTGCCGTTGCAGACTAATCCGATGGCCCAGACGGTTGTGATCGATGTTCAGACGCGCTTCGCTGAGGGCACAGGGGTCGATATCCAGAGCATCCACCCGAGCAACCCCAAAGCGGGCCGCCGCAATGGCCAGAATACCGGAACCGGTGCCGATATCGATGCCACGGCTGAAAGCGGGTTGCGGAGGGCCATCAGACGAATGCCAGATCGACGCCAAACCTTCCACCGCCAGACGCGTGGTTGGGTGGCGGCCGTCACCAAAAGCGGCACCGGGCGCTATAATGATGGCATGTTGACCTGCCGCGGGAACTTCGGCGCACTCCGGCGGATACAATACCACCTGGCGGCTAATGGGTGTCGGACGTCGGAAGGAAAGATCGATATAGGATTGACCGTAAAGGTAGACATAACCGAGCCGCCCCTGGGCAACCAGGCTGCGAATCATCCGGCCGGCCTCGTGGCGCGAGCAGGCAAAATGCCTGGAGATCCGGGTTCCCAGATCGGCCGCCGTTAATTTGCGCGGGGATTCCGCTACCCATCGATAAACGCTTTGTTCCGTTGATTCCCGCGTGGCGTCTTTCGGGGTGTCCTCCGCCCGACCGACCCCCATATCCACCCTGTCAGGACGGATCACGCTTGCCAAGTTTCAGCTGCTCATTATACCAATTGGCGAAGTCCAGCATGGCCTGATAACGTTCGTCATTGTTGACAATCCCGATACACATTTCCATGACGGCCTGACCATAGGCGTTACTATAAGATGCCTCCGGCGGTCGCGCTTGGAGAAAGGCCCGCACGAGTTGTTGCGTAGTCCGTTTCGTGACGTCGCGGCGAATATCGATGGGGTCCTTGGGTTCTTCAAAAGGATCCCAGTTATCGTAACCGATTCTGTCAATGTACTTGCGGCCTCGCGACGAAAGGCTTGTGAAGATGGCCTTTTTGCGACTTTCCGCTTCCTCCCGCGAAATTTTCGACATTGATAACCCCCCTATTGATCATCCTCGGCCGGCTCGATTCCCAGAAAGCCTTCATCAAAATCCGTTATCAGGGCCATGGATAGCGGCATCAACAGATCCACCAGTTTAATGTTCTTTGATTTGAGATCCCTTAGAAGTTCGCCCGAAATTTCCTGAAGGCGGGCGTGGATTTTATCGATATTCACCGTCGGGTATGACTTCCCGCCCTCAAAACCCGAAAGCGCACAGGTCCGGCCCAGCCCGCCGATGGACGTCGGAATTCCGTATAGCCGGCAGGTAATGGGACGATGATCGTACAGATCGCAGAGATCCTTGTCGTTCAACAAGGGGCAGCGGACTTTTTGGGTGGCCAAATCCGCTAGAATGTCATCCTCGCTCTTGCCGGCCTTCAAATCCCGGTAGGCCTCACGTTTCAGTTTATGTATCGTCCGGTCCGCCCGATTGGCCTTGGCGAGCACGGCTTCGCGCGCATCATCCCGGAACCGCGCTTTGAACCTGGCGTTGAGATAGATGGCCTCAATCAGCGTCAGGTCAAACAAAGCATAACAGCAATCTGCGCACTCACGGTCACACTTGACACAATCGGGATATTCGGATTTTACTTTTTCAAAAACCTGATCAGCGGCTTGTGAAAGGGCTTCATATAACCTGAAATACGGCATCAGATCAAACGCCATGGACCGTCTCCTTATTGCTGCCTTGTTTTATTTCGTTTTAGCCTGTTTCCGATGTTTCACGTGAAACAATTATTTCCCGATGCAAAAACGTTTAAATATGTGGTCGAGTACATCCTGGGTTGCGCCTTGCCCAAGAATTTCCTGGAGGTTTCGAAGCGCATCGTTGATCTCAATCGCAATGAGTTCTGTATATTCTGTCGGGCCCAGCAAATGTAACGTTTTTTCAAGGTGCTGCCGAACGGATTCCAGCAAGGCCCGCTGTCGCAGATTTACCACGATGTGGCTGCTTTCAGGGCCACTATCGAGCCCGACATGTGACAAGATCTTGTTTTTCAGCGCGTCCAGGCCCTCTCCGGTTAAAGCCGACAGATGGACATAATCATCTTCTTTCTTGTTTTTAAAAGAAGGAAGATGAGCCCGGTCTTCGCGAAGGTCGATTTTATTTTGAATAAGCAAATGATTCTTGTCCTTAATCCGATCGTAGAGCCGTTTGTCTTCCGATTGGATTTCTGCGGTACAATCCATCATGAAAAGCACAAGATCGGCACAATCGATGGCTTGCTCCGACTTTTCAATGCCGATGGATTCGATCGGATCACGGCTTTCATGAATCCCGGCCGTATCGGTGATTACAACAGGTATCCCCCCCACATCAATGCTTTCCTCGATAATATCCCTCGTTGTGCCGGGTATGGCCGTAACAATCACCCGCTCCTGATTTAGGAGCCGGTTTACCAGACTGGACTTGCCGACGTTGGGCCGACCGGCGATAACGATGCGGAGCCCGTCCCTTAGAATCCGTCCTTCGCGGTAGCTGCTAATAAGGTTTAGAACCGCCGGCAGAATGTCATTGACGAGCGCCGACTTCAGCGCCGAAATGGATAGAGGTTCCTCCAGTTCATCATCAAAATCAATATAAACTTCAATCTCCGCCAAAATCTCCAGCAATTGAGCCTGAAGGTTTTTAACCTTCTGATCGATACCCCCGCTCAATTGATGCAGGCCCGCCTGAGCGGCTTTCCGGGTTTTGGCATTGATGAGATCGATAACGGCTTCGGCCTGGGCCAAATTAATTCGCCCCCCCAGAAAGGCTCGCCGGGTAAATTCTCCAGGATCCGCCACCCGCGCGCCTTGGGCCAGCACTAAATCCAACACGTCCTGGGTAACAACCGCACCCCCATGACAATTGATTTCAACAACATCTTCGGTGGTGTAAGTCCGAGGGCCATACATGACAGCAATCAAGACCTCATCGAGGACGGCACCGTGCTCGGGATGAACCACATAACCATAAACCATCTGCTGATGCCCACTGGATTGTTCCCACGGGTCGGTTCGATGCTTCGGTTGGAAAATACGCCTCGTTATCGCCAGGGCTTCGGGCCCGGAAATCTTGATTATGGCAATACCGCCGGCTCCCCGAGGCGTGGCGATGGCGGCTATGGTGTCTGTAAAATGGGATTTCATGATCGAAGCAAATATAAGAAAGCCGCTGTAAATTCAGCGGCCTGACGATAGTCCTTCTAAGACGATGCATCAAGATCCGTGTTTTTTTGTGAAACTACCACTCAACCCCAAAAAGGCCTCAAGATGTAAGACTTGGATGACTTTTCAGAACAGGATACTTACAAAATCATTAGTATCCTTTATAACTATCTGTAATCTTTTAACAATATTATTTAT
>JAERRP010000321.1 GCA_016735415.1 Desulfobacterales bacterium
CCCGCCTCCCACCTCCCTGAGCAGAGACTACTTGCTTTGTGAGACCATATTGCCTTTGCGTCATCATAGGTATCTCAAACCTGGTGTTGGAGGGATACAGGCTCTGGTCGGGATACATCTCGCCGGCCAGGTTGGCATCGGCCGCCACCTGCCAGCCGCTCAGGTAGATGGCCTGGAGTCCGGCCTCTACCTGCTGCACGGCCTGATTGCCGGTCAGGGCCCCAAGGGCGGCGACATAATTTTCGCTGTTCAGCAGGTGCCACAGGCGTTTGGCGCCGATGGTGGCGAAGGTATAGTCCAGACGCAGGGTACCCCGCAGCTTGAGCATTTCTTCGGCGCTGAATGGCCGCTCGATTCCTTTCCAGCGGGGGTCGTTCTGCCACTCCTGAGCGACCTCGTCGATTTCATCCGGCATGATCATGTGGCAGGCCAGGCGTTCGGATATCGCCACGCCGGCTTCTTCGATGGTGGGGGCCATAACGGTTCTCCTCCTTTAAATGATGCGAATGTTAATCAACATGACGCCAGTACGGTCCTGGATCAGAAAACGGGTCAGTCCAGGTATTCGTAGGCCCGCAGCGTCAGAAATTCGTCCAGTTCTTTCCGGGTAATGATGTCGTCGAAGAGGGTGGCGGCCTGGTCGTAATGCCCGTGGGCATAAGCATCTTGGCCCAGCGCCGATTGAATTCTGGTCATTTCTTCCTTCATCACGATTTTGAAAAGATCGATGTCCACTGGGCGGCCATCCGCCAGGATCCCCCGGGGATGATGCACCCACTGCCACACCTGGGTGCGGGAGATTTCGGCCGTGGCGGCATCCTCCATCAGGTTGTAGAGGGGCACACAACCGTTGCCGCTGAGCCAGCTGGCCATGTATTGAACCCCCACGCTGATATTGCTGCGCAACCCCTCCTCCGTGATGGTGCCGCCCGGGCATTTGAGCAGATCGGCCGCCCGGATGGCGACATTCTCGCGCAGCCGGTCAATCTGGTTGACCCGGGGCATGGTTCGGTTGAATTCTTCCATGGCGATCGAGACCAGACCGGGATGGGCCACCCAGGTGCCGTCGTGGCCGTCGGTGGCCTCCCGGATTTTGTCTTCGCGCACCCGCGCCAGGGCCGCCGCGTTCAGGGCGGGATCGCTTTTAATGGGGATCTGGGCGGCCATTCCGCCCATGGCGTGGGCTCCCCGGCGATGGCAGGTTTTAATGACCTGCAGGGAGTAGGAATGCATGCAGTGGCGTGTCATGCTGACCTGGGCCCGGTCGGGGAAGATGGATTCCGGCCGCTGGCTGAATTTTTTAATGAAGCTGAAGATATAATCCCAGCGCCCGCAGTTGAGTCCTGCCATGTGGTCCCTGAGCTCGTAGATAATCTCTTCGGTTTCGAAGGCCGCCAGGATGGTCTCGATCAGCACCGTGGCCTTGATGGTGCCCCGGGCAATGCCCATCAGATCCTGAGCGCGTTTGAAGACGTCGTTCCAGAGGCGGGCCTCCAGATGACTTTCGAGCTTGGGCAGGTAGAAATAAGGACCACTGCCGTTGGCGATCAGGGTACGGGCATTGTGGAAGAAGAAAAGGGCAAAGTCGAACAGGCTGCCGGAAATGGGGCGTCCGTCCACGCTGACATGCTTTTCGGGCAGGTGCCAGCCCCGCGGGCGCACGATCAGAACGGCCGGATCGTCCCGGAGTTCATAGTGCTTGCCGGCAGGGCTGTCGAAGGTAATGGTGCCATTGACGGCGTCGATCAGGTTCTGCTGCCCCTGGATGGTGGCCGCCCAGGTGGGGGCGTGGGAATCTTCGAAATCGGCCATATAGGTTTTGGCGCCGGAATTGAAGGCATTGATGACCATCTTGCGGTCGACCGGCCCGGTGATCTCCACGCGCCGATCCTGCAGATCTTCAGGTACGGGGGCGATTTTCCAGTCCGCGGCACGGATTTCGCGGGTTTCTTCCAGAAAATCCGGGAACTGGCCGGCCGTGATGGCTTCCTGGACCGCCAGGCGGCGTTTGAGCAGTTCCTGGCGGCGGTCCTCAAACTCCCGGGCCAGTGCGGCCGCGAATCCAAGGGCTTCCGGGGTCAATATCGGGGTGAAGGCATCCGGCACGGGGGCCAGTACGTCGACGCCTTCAATGTTCAGGGATGCGTCCATGAGCCGATCCTCCTTTGGTTGACGGCCGGTTAAAAAAAATCAATCGCATTGCCGGGGCCGCGGCCGGAATAAAATACATGAGCTTGTTTGTCTTCCGGTCCGTGTGCGGCGTTGCCTCAGAGGCGGTAACCCGCAGGGTTGCGCAGGCGCCATGAACACCAGTAAAAACCCGGTGTCATCGCTGTTTGTTTTATGCTGGTCGCAGCCCTGACAGTTGAAGCGGTAGGGGTGAGTCGGTATCCCTTCCGGGAAGCTATCGGCCGACCCCGGGCGGCGCTTTTTATTCTGAGCAGCCCCCCGGAGAGTCTGGCAGCGCCATCGGCGCCTTCCGGTTGGATAGGTATCAATTGCCCATCAAGTTAATAACGGGTGGGCGTTTTGACAAGGGCGGCTTAGAAGGGGCATCTTTCGGCCCCGGGCTTCGTTCTCGCTCCCTGCCGGTCCTCGACGCAGGATGGGCTTCGCCATCGGCCGTCCGGTCACTGCGGCCTTAGCTGCATCAGGATCGATCATCCACCCCGTTTAGTCGGGATCGAAGCGCCGGTAGGGGAAGAGGTGTGACGGACGGCCCGATTGGATGCGGGCCTGGCTGGCCTGCCAGAATTCGGGTGTGAAGATATCGGCGTGGTATTCCATGAAAACGTCACGCAGTTCAGCCTTCAGCCCCAGAAAGGAACGGAATTCTTCCGGGAAAACATCGTTTTCTTCCACCAGATACCAGGGCCTGGAGGCCAGCTCATCCTCGTAGGCATAGGCCCGGGGCTGACGCCGGAAACGACAGGCGCTCAGCGGGCAAACCTCGTCGTAGTCGTAGAAGATCACCCGACCCAATTCGGTCACCCCGAAGTTTTTGATCAGCATATCCCCCGGGAAGATATTGCTGGCGGCCATATCTTTTATGGCCTGGCCGAAGTCGACCACGGCGGCCCGGGCCTGTTCCGGGGTGGCCGTTTGCAGGTAGACATCCAGCGGCGTCACGCGCCGTTCGACATAGACGAACTGAAGGGTGAGTTCATCCCCCTGCACAGCGACCGAGCGGGCGGCGGTATGGCGCAGCTCGTCGACGACCTCGGGATGGAAACAGCCCAGATTGAACTTGAGGTGCTCGAATGTCTGGGTATCGGGCAGGCGGCCGGTGCGATCGTGGCGGAAGATAAAATCGTATTTGGCGATGACCTCGCGCCGCGTGGTCCGTTTGGGTTTGGCAAAGTGGTCGCGGATGACCTTGAACACCAGATTGTCGCCGGGCATGTCGAAAACCGCCATGACCATT
>JAERRP010000778.1 GCA_016735415.1 Desulfobacterales bacterium
CCAATAACTCTATAAATGTTTAATAATAATTTCTTTTTTTTAAAAATAATTGTCAATAATCTACTGATGCGCAGCTTATAAACGCGGCGTTATCGACAGGGACGCCGGTGTTGTTCATAACCCGCGACTTATCGACAACGCGGTCAACATCTTTTGAACAGTTTCAGTTTGCTTCGATCCATTTACGAACGGATGGAACGATGCGCTGAGCCCAGGCGTTTCCGAGCCGGAGTTTGATAAAATGACCGAAAAGACGGTTGACCAGATTGATGATTTTCTCGCAGAGAAAAAGTTTTTCGATAACGGCGCCTTCGATCTCTTCCAGGGTTTTGACTTTTCCGGTTTCGGGGACTTTGAAGCTTGACAGGTTCAGGCTTTCACCTTTCAGGCTGAACTGCCATTGATGTTCGCCGGATTTGTAGATCAGATGGATTTCAGCGACCAGGCCTCCCTTCTTAAGTGTCAGGAGACCTTCATCCATTCCGGCATGATCGCCCTTAATGGTAACCGTTTCGCCGGCATCCTGGTTGCGGCGATTGGCCAGCACCATACGGTTGCCGATTTCCAGCGTCGCAAGATCTTTATCAAGCTTGTGCAGCAGTTGATGGTCGTTATCAATAACATACCAGAGCCACGTTAGAAATTCCTCTCCCAGAAACTGGTAACGGCTGTAAGCCACGGCAACATCTAACATATTCTATTCCACGAATAACGTCGGTTTGAGTTGGTTGAGATGGTCCTTTTCCGCCCCGCTCAGCGTGTTGCTGTATTCGGCGGCAGTGTAAGGGAAAAGGCGAATAAGGCTCAGTTTGAAGGATTGGGCAAACAGGGATTCCAGCGCCTCATTGGCAGACTTCAGATTCGTGAAAAACCAGAGGCGGCCACCTTCATAGTCCCAGGTCAGATCGTAAACATTGGGCGTGGCCGGAATACGGGTAATCAGAACATTAAAGACTTGTTCCTTGATTATTTTTTTTTCAGAACGTGAAAGAAAGTCACGATTGCTTTCCGCCAGGCGTTTAGCCATTTCCAGGTTGAAATGTTTGTTAATGACCTTCGCGGGGATTGATTTTTTATCAATTCTCAAGGAAAAAACAAAGGTCGTGTCGATGATGATATCAGCCGTATCAAAATTGGGTGCGAACGGATTTTCAAACGTGGTCCAGCCGATCGTTTGTTCGCAGGCCTCGTTATCGATTTCGTTGATCGTATTTTTAAGGAGTGCTTCCCTTACCGTATTGATAACAGGGTCTTTAAGCTTTTCTTCAACGCGATATTGGGTAATTGATACGCTGCTGGAGAGTAATCCCATGGCTGTTTCGTCATCCTTGCGCAACCAAAATACAACATGTTGTATTTTATTGAGTAAAAAATAGATTTATATAGCCTGTATGCCAAAAAAAAACAACCGAATTAAGGCTTTTCGTCCTGTTTCGGCTAGGCCGCAGCGACGGCCAGGAAAGGATCCTGCGATGACCTTTTTAGCGGATTTACATGTGCATTCTCATTTTTCCCGGGCCACCGCTAAAAACCTGGACCTGGAGCATCTTTATATGTCCGCCCAGCGCAAGGGTCTGGCCGTGGTAGGTACCGGTGATGCCACTCATCCGGGGTGGTTTGAGGCCATTCGCGCCAAACTGGTGCCGGCCGAAACCGGCTTGTTCCGTCTGTGCGATGATCTGGCCGGGGCCTGCGATCGGGAAATACCCGGTGCCTGCAGGTCGCAGGTGCGTTTCATCCTCGTTTCCGAGATCAGTAATATCTATAAAAAAGACGGTCGCACACGCAAAAATCATAATCTGGTTTTCCTGCCATCGATCGATGCCGCCGCCCGCTTCAACCGGGAACTGGACAAGATCGGTAATATTAAATCGGACGGCCGCCCCATACTGGGACTCGATGCGCACGATTTACTAGAAATCGTTCTAGAAACGGACGATTCCGCTTTTCTCGTTCCGGCCCACATCTGGACGCCCTGGTTTTCGCTCCTGGGATCCAAATCCGGGTTCGACAGTCTGGAGGCCTGTTTCGGTGATCTTACCGATCATGTTTTTGCGGTTGAAACCGGTCTTTCCTCCGACCCTCCGATGAATCGCCTGGTTTCCGGTCTGGATCGCCTGACGCTGATATCCAACTCGGATGCCCATTCGCCTGCCAAACTGGGAAGGGAAGCCAATATTTTTCATACCGAATTAAATTACGAGGCCATGCGCTCGGCCCTGAAATCCGGTCATCCCGATGATTTTGGCGGGACCCTGGAGTTTTATCCCGAAGAAGGCAAGTACCATCTGGATGGTCACCGTAAATGCGGTGTGCGCCTGGCACCTGATGAAACGCGTGCGCTGGGCGGGGTTTGTCCCCGGTGCGGTAAAGCCCTTACAGTGGGAGTACTCTATCGCGTGCAAGCCCTGGCCGACCGCAGCGCCCATGAGATCCCCGATCGATTTCCGCCGTTTGAAAGTCTGATTCCGATGCACGATATTCTTTCCGAGGTATTGCAGACCGGGCCGGCGTCCAAAAAGGTCGGCCGGGCTTATGATCAACTGCTTGAAAAGCATGGCAGTGAGCTGGAAATCCTGCGCCGGAGGGATCCGCACGATCTTGATATGGCCGGCCCACCTTTGCTTGGCGAGGCGATTCGGCGGATGCGTTCAGGGAAAGTCCGGGTTTCAGCCGGTTATGACGGTGAATTCGGCAAAATTCACTTGTTCGACGAAGCCGAACGCCGGGAACTCATGGGACAGCGTCATCTGTTTGCCGTTTCGCCGGTCGATCAACCATCCGGAACGCCCCAACGCCGCCGTTCCCGCAAAACATCCCCGGGCGCCCCAACCCGCCGGCCGGATCAAAACCCGGTCCGGTTGTCCGCGCCACCCTCTGTCGTCCGCACCAATTCCAGGCAGCAGCAGGCCATCGCCTGCGGCCCGGGCCCGCTGATGATCGTGGCCGGACCCGGAACCGGTAAAACCACGACGCTGACCCGCCGCATTGCCCATCTGGTGCTGGAACAAACCGTACCGGCGGATCGGATCCTGGCCATTACCTTTACCGATAAAGCCGCCCTGGAAATGCGGGAGCGACTCGATCACCTACTGGTGGATCGCCCCTCCATTCCCCTGGCGACCACTTTCCATTCCTTCTGCTGGCAGCTCCTGCAAGAAGCGACCGACGATCGCCCCCCCACCGTTATCGGTGAGGAGGACCGGTTATTCATTATTACGGGAATCATGCGGCGCATGCGGACCGAAGGCATCAAGGCCAGCCTGAAACCCCGGGAGATGCTGGCGCGTATCGAAGCCGCCAAACAGAACCTGCAGTCCGCGGCCGCGTTTTTCGAATCCGTCGCTTTGGAAGCGCCGACCAGCCAGTTCGCGCACGGCTATCGCCACTATCAGGATATTCTGACCAAGGAAGGCTGGGTCGATTTCGATGATCTTATTTTCAGGATGGTCTTAAAACTGGAATCGGATGAGGCCTGCCGTCAGGCGCTTCAAAAGCGTTTTAGATACGTCTTCATCGACGAATACCAGGATTTGAACCGCTGTCAGTATCGGTTGGTACGGGCCCTTGTGCCCCCGGACGGCAATATTTGCGTGATCGGTGATCCGGACCAGGCCATTTACGGATTCCGCGGATCGGACACGGTCTATTTCAACCGGTTTGTGGAGGATTTTCCGGATGCTCAGGTGATCCATCTCAGGCGCAATTATCGATCGACCGAAACCATCCTGGAGGCCAGCTGGCAGGTCATCCGCAACCGCCCGAACGATCCCCTTCCTGGGATGATGGGCTCACGGCTGGTTTCGGACAAGCAGGGCGTGCGGACGGTGGCGGTTCTGGAACTGGTTTCGGAAAAAGCCGAAGCGGTGGCGGTGGGTAAAATCATTGAGGCCCAGATCGGGGGTACGGGTTTTTTATCCATCGATGCCGGCAAGGTTGATACGACGTCTTCCGCGGAAGACCGGAGCTTTGGGGATTTTGCCGTCCTGTTTCGAACCTCGCAGCAGGCCGATACGATTGCGGGCGTGTTTGCGGATGCCGGTATTCCCTTCCAGCAGGCCAGCCGCCGGAAGCGTTTGGCCCAAACCGGTGCCGCGGAACTGCTGGCCCTCTACCGCCTGCTGCACAACACGGGAACCGGGCGCGATTTTACCGCCGGGGCCCGGGCCGTGCGACCGGGTCTCGCAGCGCCGCTCATCAATGCCTTTCTGGACTGGAAGGAACGACAGGATTTCTCCCTTTGCGAGGCCATGGAAAACGCCGCCGTTCTTCCGGTGGATGGAATCACCGGCGTCCAGCAGCGGCGCCTGCAGGATTTCCTTCAAGGCCTGGCGGCCCTCAAGGTAAAGTTGAAGCAAAAAACCCCGGCCGAAAATCTGGCGGCCCTGGATCGCTGTTCGGCTGTGCGGGATTTGGAGAACCTTTCTTCGGATTACGACGATACACTCACGCATCTGCTTGAACTGGCCGCAAGCTGTCGGGCGGACAACGATCAATTTCTGGCCCGGCTGGCGTTACATCGGGACGAGGATACCCTGCGTGCCGGGGTCGAAAAGGTCGCCCTGCTGACCATGCACGCGGCCAAAGGCCTGGAGTTTCCGGTCGTTTTCATCATGGGGTGTGAAAACGGCCTGGTACCTTTTTCCCGAAATAAGGGCGATAAGGCGGATATCGAGGAAGAGCGGCGGTTGTTTTACGTGGCCATGACAAGGGCCCGGGAGCGGCTTTACCTGTGCTGGAGCCGCCGCCGCATGATTTACGGGCAGAAACGGGAACAACAGCGGTCCCCTTTTGTCGGTGAAATCGAAGCGCGCCTGCTGGCGCACCAGAGCCCTGAAACCGTGGACAAACGCCGCAACCGGCAGGTACAGTTGAAGTTGTTTTAAAGGTTGTTTTGAACCATTTCCGCCAGCACGGCGTAAGGCTGGGCACCCACCAGATGGCGGCCGTTCAGGTCGAAGGACGGCACCGCGGTGATCCCCTTGGTCCGGGAGCGTTGCCAGTCGCGGTCGACGGCCGCTTTAAAGTCACCCGCGCTAAGTATCTCCCGGGCTTTTTCGCCGACCAACCCGATGGCTTCGGCGATCTCCGTCAGCACCGCAATCCGGGCGATATTCCGACCATCCGCAAAATAGGCCCGGAATACGGCCTGATGAAATTCCCAGCCGCGGCCCGCGCTTTCCGCCCATTTACCCAGTTCCTGGGCCCGGCGGCTGTTGAAGGTCATGCGGCGGTCGCCAAAGGGCAGGCCCAGTTGCTTGGCGGTTTTTCTGAGATGCGCCAGCATTGCCGGTATGTCAATCGGCCGGCCGGCAAAGAGGTCTTCAAGCGTCCGGCCCGCCTCCGGGGTTTCCGGATGAAGCGGAAAAGCCGTCCAGCGCACATCGACATCAAATTCCTGCTGCAGTTTTTCAATACGCCCGGTAATGAAGTAGCACCAAGGTCAGATATAGTCCGAAAAAATTTCGAGAAGCGGTTTAGAGGCCATCGCCATCACTCCCTGTCGGTGGAGGATTGGAAAACGCGGTATTCCCCTGTGGCCAGAAACAAAACCAGATAGAGGAAAAACCCGGCGGCCGTCATCGGCAACAGAAGGCCACGGAAAAGCGTCCAGTCCCACAAATTGGAAAAAACGGCGGCGCTCAATCCGAGACCGAAAACAGCGAGGTGGATGATGATTCTGAAAAAGCGTGCCATGGGCATTTCTCCCGGGGCGGTCGGTTAATCGAACGTTTTGTTGTGGCAAGGCACGCGGAAGCATGCTTCCGCGTCGAAGGCGTCAGGATGCCCGATAGAAACGGAAATCGAAATAACCCTCGATCAGGGCGGCAGCCAGACGGGCTTCGATTTCGCGCTGTTCGATCAGGCTGATATCCATGGGCGAGGTCTTGCCTTCAGGCCATGCGGCCGAGTTCTTCGGCCCGGCGGGCGGCGGCTTCGACGGCTTCGATCAAAGCGGCCCGGACGCCGGCGGCTTCCATGCGGTGCAGGGCGGCAATGGTAGTTCCGGCCGGGGAGGTGACCATGTCTTTGAGCTGGCCGGGGTGTTTCCCGGATTCGAGGCACATCTTGGCCGCACCCAGCATGGTCTGGGCGGCCAGGGTCTGGGCGGTCTCCCGCGGCAAACCCATTTTAACCCCACCGTCGGCCAGGGCCTCGATCATTAAAAAGACATAGGCCGGCCCGGAGCCGGAAACCCCCAGCGCGGCGTCCATCAGTTTCTCGGCGATAAATGCGGTTCGGGCCACGGGGTTAAAAAGGGCCGCCGCGGTCGCGTAGTCTTCCCGGCGGGCCGGACCGTCCGAGGCGATGGCCACCATGCCCTCCCCTACAAACACGGGTGTATTGGGAACGGTGCGGATAATGCGGGTGTCGGCCGCGAGGGTTTTCTGCATGGCCGCCGTCGTTAACCCCGCCACGATCGAGACCACCAGCTTGGACGCCCCCGTGAACGGTGCCATGTCGGTCAACACTTCCGTCACGACCTGGGGCTTGACCGCCAGCACCAGCACAGCGGCCGTCTCCACCAGATGATGGTTATCCTGCGTGGTTTTTATGCCGTAGGTGCTTTCCATGAATGACAGCCGGTCTGCCAGCGGATCCGATGCCGTGATCTGCACCGGATCGACAGTTTTACTCCCCGTCAGACCCTTGATAAGCGCTTCAGCCATGTTGCCGGCGCCGATAAAACCGATTTTTTTACTTTCAAGTACGTCCGATTGCATAAGGCCCCCGCAGATCAATCGGCATCCATGCAGGCATGAATGCCTTAATAAAGATGGGATCGTTCCCCTCCCGGCGCCGGCGTGATAGGGTGCCGCGGCCGGGTGTGAAAATCGTTTTTAAAACCCCTAAACCATATTCCGTTAAATGTCCAACCGCAACCGAACCAAAAATTATTAAACACATGTTTGACTAATATAATTTCATTACTATATTGTCTGTAATGTAAATAATAATGTTATTTGGCCGGGGTGATTCTGTCTCGGGCCGACAAGGAGGACAACATGAGCAAAGTTATCGGAATCGATTTGGGAACCACCAATTCCTGCGTGGCCGTCATGGAAGGTGGCGAGCCCAAGGTCATCAACAATATGGAAGGTGGACGGACGACCCCGTCCATTGTGGCGGTCAATGACGGGGGTGAGCGCCTGGTGGGTCAGATTGCCAAACGGCAGGCGGTCACCAACCCCGAAAATACGGTTTTTGGGGTTAAGCGGCTCATCGGGCGCAAATTCAAAGCCCCCGAAGTTCAGCGCGACCTGAACAACCTGCCCTTCATTATCGAGGGGGCCGACAATGGCGACGTGCGGATCAATCTGAAAGGCCGTGCCTACAGCCCGGCGGAGATTTCGTCTTTTATCCTGGGCGCCATTCGCAAGGCGGCGGAGGATTATCTGGGGGAAAAAGTGACGGATGCGGTCATCACGGTGCCGGCCTATTTTGACGATAGCCAGCGTCAGGCCACCAAGGACGCCGGCAAAATCGCCGGACTCAATGTGCTGCGGATCATCAATGAGCCTACGGCCGCTTCTCTGGCCTATGGGCTGGAAGGCAAAAAAGATCGTACGATAGCGGTCTTCGATCTGGGCGGCGGCACGTTCGACATCTCCATTCTGGAGATCGGCGACGGTGTTTTCGAAGTACGGTCCACCAACGGTGACACCCACCTGGGCGGTGAAGACTTCGACCTGCGCTTGATCGACTACCTGGCCGACGAGTTTAAAAAGGAACAGGGTATCGACGTGCGCCAGGATAAAATGGCCCTGCAGCGGCTCAAAGAGGCCGCCGAAAAAGCCAAAATGGAGCTTTCCGCCGCCATGGACACCGAGGTCAATCTGCCATTTATCACGGCCGATGCCGGCGGCCCCAAACACATGAATATCAAGGTGTCGCGGGCCAAACTGGAAGCCCTGGTGGCCGATCTGTTGAATAAGCTGGAAGGGCCCTGCCGGCAAGCGCTGCAGGACGCCGGGCTGGCGCCGGGAGAAATTGCCGATGTGGTGGTGGTGGGCGGCATGACCCGCATGCCGGCCGTCCAGGAACGGGTCAAGAAAATTTTCAGTCGTGATCCTGACAAGGGCGTCAACCCGGATGAGGTGGTGGCCATGGGGGCTGCGATTCAGGGGGCCGTGCTGAAAGGCGATATCAAAGACGTGCTCTTGCTGGATGTCACCCCCCTTTCCCTGGGCATAGAGACTCTGGGAGGCGTGATGACGCGTCTGATCGAACGCAACACTACCATTCCGGCCCGCCAGAGCCAGGTTTTTTCAACGGCCGAGGACAACCAGCCGGCCGTTACGGTGCATGTCCTCCAGGGCGAGCGCGAGATGGCGGCGGACAACAAGACATTGGGGCGGTTCGAATTAACGGACCTTCCGCCGGCCCCCCGGGGAACACCCCAGATCGAGGTCTCTTTCGATATCGATGCCAACGGTATCGTGAGCGTGGCGGCCAAGGACATGGCCACCGGCAAGGAGCAGTCCATCCAGATTACGTCAAGCAGCGGTCTGGATAAAGCGGAAATCGACCGGCTGGTGCAGGAAGCGGAGATGAATACGGAGACCGACCGGCGCAAGAAAGGTCTGGTGGAGGCGCGTAACGAAGCCGACGCCCTGGTCTACACCACCGGTAAAACGCTGTCCGAGCTTGGCGCGCGCATCGATGCCAACTCCCGGCAGCAGGCGGAGGCGGCCCTGGCCAACCTGAAGGCCGCCATGCAGGGTGAGGACACCGCCGAAATACGGCGTCTGTCCGAAGAGCTCAAACACGTCGCCCATCGCCTGGCGGAATCGGCTTACAGCGCCCCGGATGCTTCGGCCGCGGCCTCTCATTCCAGTGGCCGGCCGCCGGGCGAACCGCCTCCCGGCCGCCGTAGCGAAGATGTCGTGGATGCCGAATTCGAGGAAGTGGCCTGACCGGCCGTTGAATACCAAAAAAACACCCCCGGCCGATTTTCGCCGGGGGTGTCACAAAGGTGGCAAGCGTATAACGATAAATCGTCTAAATCGGTTATCCATTCGCGGAAACCGGTTTCATGTCAGGTGGCGCAATCCTTCAGGCCGCCGTTCCCTTGAGCCCGATTTTCTCGGCCACCTCCCGCATGCCCATAATCGTGTCGGTGATCAGATCGCCCAACTCCACATCCAGCATGGCAGCACCCTTCTCGATGATGCC
>JAERRP010000695.1 GCA_016735415.1 Desulfobacterales bacterium
GGCGGCGGCGGCGGCGCTGGCCGCCGGGGTCGATCTGAAGTTGGATCCGGCGGCCCTGGAAGACGTGCGGCGTTTCTTTGAAAAGCGCGGCCTGGCGATGAATACCTCCAACCGCAAGCAGGCCCTGTTGCCGGAAGGATCCATATGTCTGCCCAACCCGGTCGGCACCGCACCGGGATTCGTTCTGAACATTGCGAACTGCCGGTTTTTCTTCCTTCCCGGTGTGCCGCGTGAAATGAAGGCCATGCTGGCCATGCATGTTCTGCCGGCGCTGGTGGCCCTTATGCCGGGTGAACGAATGGTGCGACAGATACGCGTGGTGTCGACCTTTGGGCTGCCGGAATCGGCCGTGGGCGAAAAGGTGCAGGATATCGAAGACCGCTTCGAGAACATTCAGGTCGGTTTGCGGGTCGTGTTTCCGGAAATTCATGTGCGTCTCTACGGTGGAGGATTGCGACCGGAAGCGGTATCCCGCAAGCTGGATGCGGCCGCCGAAGCCGTTCGAGCCCGATTGGGCAAGCGCATATTGTCCGAGGCGGGCCAGTCAATGGCGGCCGTTCTGGGTACTTTGCTGATAAAACGCCGGGCCACCCTGGCCGTGGCCGAAAGTTGCACCGGTGGTCTGATTGCCAAGCAGTTGACCGATGTACCGGGCAGCTCGCACTTCTTTGTTTTCTCGGGGGTTACCTATGCCAACGCGGTCAAGGTGCGGGTGCTGGGTGTCTCCGAAGCGACCTTGAACAGGGTAGGGGCGGTACACGAAGATACCGCCGTCGAAATGGCGGTTGGTGCCCGGCGGGTGGCCGATGCCGATTTTGCCATCGCCACGACCGGCATTGCCGGACCGGACGGCGGCTGTCCGGACAAGCCGGTGGGCACCGTCTGCATCGGGCTGGCCACGCCTGAAGGGACCCGGGCATTTCGTTATGTTTTCCCGTTTGGCGACCGCAGCATGAACCGCCGCGTTTTCGCGGCCACGGCCATGGACCGGTTGCGGCAGTATTTAAAGGGATACTTGACTATATAGACAGCAATACAATGATATTATATCTTTTACTCGGATTGGCCATTGCCTATTTATTGATCACACTCGTTCTGACCGGCATTGTCCAGCAGTATCCCCGCCGTCCGGTGGTTGATCCACCGAATTGGGGGCGCGTTGACGATGTGCGCATCAAGACCGTCGATGGCGGAAGTTTGGAGGTCTGGCGGATCACACCCGCAGGGCCCTCCCAAGGGATAGTGCTTTTCATGCACGGCTGGGGCCGCAACCGGGACCGTATGGTGGGGCGCGCCTGTATCTTTGCCCAATGGGGCTATACGGCGGTCATTCACAGTGCCCGCGACCACGGCAACTCTTCCCCCTGCCGGTTTATGAACACCATGAAATTTGCCGAAGATATCGAAGCCGTTTTGGAGTGGATCGGCGAGTCGGTGCTGCTTTACGGCCATTCGGCCGGTTCCGGGGGCGCCATCATCGTCGCCGCCCGCAACCCGCAAAAAATCCGCCTGCTGTTACTGGAAGGATGTTACGCCCGCACCCGGGCCGCTTTGCTCAATCTCTATATCTGGGCCAATCCGGTTTTCGGGCGCTGTTTCGGTCCCGCGATTCTCGGGTGGATGAACCTGTTCTACCGGGGCGGGCTGCACAAGGTGGATCCGGGCCGCCTGGCCCGCGAGGTAAAAATGCCGGTCATGCTGATCCAGGGTGAAAACGACCGTCGCTTCCCGGTGGCCTTCGCCCGCCAGCTGGCAGACTGTTTCCGGCCGGGGCAGGCGATTCTCTACATTGCCGCCGGTGCCGGCCACAGCAATTCCTCGTCCGCGCCGGATTATGCGGCCGCCGTTAAAGGTTTTCTGGACCGGCATGCTGATATTCTGAAAAAGACAGCGAAACGGAAATCAACCTGATGGAAACGATCGGCGGCATCGTGGCCGGCTGGCTGGCGGACGGCAGCGGTCGGCCGTTAGAGCGCGAGCGGATGGTGGAGATCAGAGATGGGCGCATCCATTGCATCCGTCCGGTGGATGGGGCCGATTACCGGGGGCCGGGGATCATTGACTGGTCGGACGGTATGGTAATCCCCGGGCTGATCGACAGCCATGTCCATCTGTTCATGTCGGGGACACCCGATCCGACGGTGCGCAAGCGTCAGTTGGATGCGCCATTTTCAGACTTGAAGGCTGCCATGGCCCGGCACATCCGCCAGCATTTAAACGCCGGGGTTGTGGCCGTCAGGGACGGCGGCGATTATGGCGGGCACGCGCTGCACTACCGGGAGACCTGTTTTGATACGGGCCAAACCCCCATTGAAATCCGTGTGGCCGGTAAAGCCTGGCGCATGCAAGGACGTTACGGGCGCCTTATCGGCCGGCCGGCACCGGCGGGGGAGGGGCTGGCCGGAGCCATCCGCAATTGCACGGATGGCATCGATCACGTCAAGATGGTGAATTCCGGTCTCAACAGCCTGCGGGTGTTCGGAAAGCAGACCCGCCCCCAGTTTAAACTGAATGCACTGGCCGGCGCAGTTCAGGCCGCGACGGCGCGGGGCTGGCCGGTAATGGTGCATGCTAACGGCGAAACGCCGGTGCGCGAAGCCATCATGGCCGGCTGCCGCAGCATCGAACATGGTTTTTTCATGGGACGGGACGGCCTGGAACGGTTGGCGGAGGGCGCGGTGAGCTGGGTTCCGACCGCCTGTACGATGAAGGGCTACGTCGATCACAGTGATGCGGGCAGCATCGAGAACGCGATCTCTATGCGCAATCTGGACCATCAGCTCGAACAGCTGCGCCAGGCTCGTTCGCTGGGGGTCGATGTGGTGGTCGGTACCGACGCGGGCACGATCGGGGTTCATCACGGCTGGTCTCTCAAAGATGAGATGGCCCTTCTGATGGAGGCTGGTTTTTCTCTGGCGGAAACCGTCCGCTGTGCCTCGTTGAACGGCGCACGTCTGCTGGGCCTGACCGACCTGGGGGTTCTGGCGCCTGGTCGTCAGGCGACGATGGTGGCGCTGGAAGGCGGACCGGCGCATTTCCCGGGAAACCTGGACCCTCCGGGGATGCTGCTTTCGGCCGGCCGGGTGATTTTCAATCATGCTTTCTGAAAGCGCTCCGCCTTTTCTTATTCGTCATCGATGATCGGTACGCTCAGCCGGAGGCGGATGGGGCGTTTGGTGATATTTCGGGCCGCGGTCGAATTGAGAAAGGTCTTGAGTGCCGCTTTGGCAGTGTGGGCATCCTCGTGGCGATCGTAAAATGCCTTAAGGTCGGTAATTTCAAGATAAACCCGATCCACGCGATGCCAGCGGTTGGGGGCCAGTTTGGCTTCCAGAACATAGAGGGCTTCGCTTTTTTCGACCGCCAGCAGGCAGACATTGCCGCCCAGCGTTTTTTCGAAAGCCCGGATCGCTTCCAGGTCTTCGGCGTGGAGTTTGGCAACTTTGACGTTCAGCATGACGAGGGCTCGCTTTTTTGGATGTTTAACAGCTCTTTGAACCAGTGTCGGCATATTTCAATGAAGATTCGCTGGTGTTCGGGGTTGGTGACCCGGTGATCGCCGCCGGGGTTGATGATTAGTTGTTTGGGTTCGCGGCTAGCGGCATGGATCCGTCGGGCATGATCCACCGGTACGACTTCGTCCCGTTCACCGTGGATGACGAGCAGGTCATGCAGGCCCGCAAGCTTATCGGCCAGATCGAACTGGAAAGATGCCGTTTCAAAAAGGGGCGGCAGGGGGGAAGCCGGGTTTTGTCGGGCCGCCGTCAGCAGTGAGCGACTGTCGATCGGGGCGGCCAGCGTGACCATGCGTTCCGGCTTCAGGAAAGGCGCGGCCGCCAGACAGGTGGTGCCGCCCAGACTGCTGCCGAAAAGTCCCAGACGCAATGGGGGGCCCAGACGTGCCGCGAGGACCCGGGCCGCTTCGATCAGATCCCGGACACGTCCGTCAAGGGTCGTGACCGCTTCGAACTGCCCCTCGCTCTGACCGCAGCCCCGATGGTCCAACCGCAGAAAGGCGATTCCCGATGCATTCAGTTCTTCCGCCAGCGCGATCTGTTTGGGGGAATCCCCGCTGCTGAAAAGACCATGGGAGCCGATTACCACCGGCGGCTTGCGCGTGGAGGGCAGATGCAGAATACTGGCGATAAGCAGACCGTCGCACACAAACGTCAGCTTCTGCTGTTCGAAAGTCGAATGGGGGGAAGGTGAGGCCATTTAACCGGTTACCTGTCCGAGGCGATGAGGAGGCTTCCTCTGCGTTTTATCGTATTCGTGTAAAAAGATTGATTTCAAACCGTAGGGAGTATATACAAATTCGTCTTATTTGTCATGGGGTTACGGACAAAGAAAACGACCCGCCCGGAGAGTGGTGGGCCTTAGGATAGGAATACCAGAGCGGCAATGAGCGTGAAAAAGGGACAAATCATCGAGATGGAAATCCAGGATGTGGCCTTTGGCGGAAAAGGTCTTGCACGCATCGACGGCATGGCCGTTTTTGTGGACCAGGCGGTGCCCGGCGACCGGGTCGAGGCGCGGGTTATCCGCAAGCGCAAACAATATGCCGAAGCCCGTTTGCTGAATCTTGTCAACCCGTCTCCTGATCGTATCGCCGCGCCCTGCCCCTACAGCGGTTATTGCGGCGGCTGCAAGTGGCAGTTTCTGCGCTACGCCAAACAACTGGAATACAAGCGCCGGCACGTTGCCGATGCCCTGCGGCATATCGGTTTACTGGCGGATGTCATCGTCCATCCAACGCTGCCGGCGGCTCCGAATTTCGGCTATCGCAATAAAATGGAATTTTCCTGCTCGGACCGGCGCTGGCTGTTGCCCGAGGAGATGCATCGCAAGGATGTGGATATCAGCTTTGCGCTCGGTCTGCACGTCCCGGGCACGTTTTACAAGGTGCTGGATACCCGGGCCTGCCTGTTGCAGCCCGATTCGGGAAACACGCTTCTGGCGACCGTGCGCCGGGAGATGCGCCAGTCCGGTCTACCGCCCTATGGTTTAAAAAGCCATGAGGGCTTCTGGCGTTTTCTGATGTTGCGCCATTCGGTTGCGCATGATCGCTGGATGGTCAACCTGATCACCGCCGCCGAGGACACCGCCGTGCTTCAGCCGATCGCGGATCGTATCATGCAGGCCCATCCCGAGGTGGTTGCGGTGGTTAACAATGTCACGGCCCGCAAAGCGGCCGTGGCTTTGGGCGAATATGAAGTGCCCCTTGCCGGCGATAGCTGCCTGCGGGAGTGCATCGGCCCATACACCTTCGAAATTTCATCCAATTCTTTTTTTCAGACCAATACCCGATCGGCCCGACTGCTTTATGAAAAGGCTAAAGCCTATGCGCGTCTGACAGGATCGGAAACCGTGCTGGATCTTTATTGCGGGACCGGAACGATCACGATTTTCATGGCAGAGCAGGCCCGGGAAGTGGTGGGGATCGAAATGGTGGCAAGCGCCATTCAGGACGCCCGACGCAACTGCCGGTTAAACGGTGTCGACAACTGCCGTTTCGTTGCCGGTGATGTGCGCACGCTGTTACCGGCCATCCAATCGAGGCCGGACGTGCTGGTCATCGACCCGCCGCGCGACGGCATGCACAAGGACGTGATCGCCCGGGTGCAGGCCATGGCCCCCCCGCGCATTGTCTATGTTTCATGTAATCCGGCCACGCTGGCACGGGATGTGGCCCTCTTGAAAGAAGATTACCGGGTGGCCGAAGTTCAGCCGGTGGACATGTTTCCACACACCGGGCATATCGAATCCGTGGCCCGGTTAGAGGCGCGTTAAGCCCAACGGCCCTGGTCCGCGTCCCGATCAACCCTGAATGGGTCGGTCCAGATTCGTGGGATAACGCAATCGATGCGAAAAATGTTAGGACCCCCAAATATTTCTTGACTTCATTTTTTTCATGCCGTATGGTCTTAGGCAAGCCAAAAAAAATGATAATCGATCGGCATAACAGGCACACGATGCATTCACACCATATCCCTTTGGCAATGGCCAGCACCGGCAGTAAGGTGCGACTCGTTTCCGTAAACGGTGGCCGGGCCATGTGCTCACACCTCGCCGCCATGGGACTTCTTCCCGGTGTCGAGGTGGAAGTCAAACGCAACAGTCCCGGCGGCCCCTTTATACTTGGCATCAAGGGCGGCCAGTTGATTCTCGGCCGGGGGATGGCGCAGAGGATTCTGGTCAGCTGATCGTCTCGGACCTGCTCGGCACCCATCACGCGTTTTCTTTTCCAATTTTCCCCCTACCCGGCATTCCAGTTAAAACATCCAATACGACAATAATTTATCGTTTCGCGCACAAGGTCTGATCGCTTTTCTGCGCTCGGCAACGACAGGGCCGCATCGCCTGTGTCCATTCGTAATAACGCCTCCAGGCCAGTAATCAAAGTGGCCTCAACTTATCCGCCCGCGGATTGACGAAACTCGAACTATCCCGTCAACGAACTGATTTTACAGGGTTCCGCGTCGTTGATCGATGTCGAATAATGTTTGCAGATCGGACAGAATTTACGCGGTTCCCCCCTGCCCGTCCATAGCATTTTAACGCGGTGTCTGGCGCCACATCGGGGGCACACGCACTCGGTCGATTTTTCGCTTATAAAAATGGTCTGGACGCATTCAATACCCTGCTCGGTGGCAAGCATTTCCTTTTCTGTTGGCATTTTTCTGCCTCCGTGTAAATTGGTAAGAGAGGGGGGCGATGGGACCCAGCCATTGCGGCCCGCTGTCTTCAATTCTGCTTGGCAACTTTTCACCCCGTTGCTTTTAGGGGTGCCAGGAAAAAAACCGCCTTTTCAAACAATTTGGAATCAATCCAAACCCGCATCAGCAATACTGAACACCGGTGCCGTAAGTATAATCGTTGTTCGCGTTGTCGATTTTTTGCGTCCATCGGACCTGGGCTTCGCACACCCCGCGGCAGTGCCTCGCCAGGGCTGATTCATTGCGAATCCTGAGAACTGCTCCTTGTTCCGTCTTGAAATCCGATTCGAAATACAATCCGCTTTGGCCGTAGTTGATCACGACGGCCCCGATCAGTTCACCGCTGTCCGTTTCCAGGATGATGGGCTCTTCATGTGCAAAGCGCACCGATGAACGTTTTTCACCCAAACGCTTACGGCGTTGGCCGGAATCGCCGGTGAATGCACAGAAATCGGCATCAATCAGTCTAGCGGCACATGCGGATGGCATCCTATCGGGCATGATCGAATTCCTTTCTTTTCATACTTCTGCACCAGGTCTGTGATGGCCTCCTCAAGCAGGACACCGAGAGACTTGTCCGCATCGACGGCAAGGTGTTTGAGCGCCTTGATGCGGTCTTCGGCAACACGGGTTGAGAAGGTTTTTTTAGGCATGTAAGAATTCTTATATAAAATTAAACA
>JAERRP010000649.1 GCA_016735415.1 Desulfobacterales bacterium
TTCCCCGTTGCTGGGAAACGGAAGAACCAGGGACCTTAATGATTTAATTATTTCTCTAGAGCAGGTCAAACATCTAAAAACAATTACAGAAGCGGTGCAAACTATCTGATAACCGGCGGAACACTGCTTAGAGTATCTTTTCAAGCCTTTTATATCGTAGACTATTTAATTGAGGAGAAAAAGTGATGGCTGAAAATTGTGTTATCGTGAGCGCCAAAAGAACCCCTTTTGGAAAGTACCTTGGTTCACTTTCGGAAATGGAGCCACTAGATGTGGCTGTTCATGCTGCAAACTCGGCACTTGATGCCGTTGGCACGGATATCCGTGGCAAGATCGATCAAATCTTTGTTGGAAACTGTATTCCAGGCGCCTTTGAGACGGCCTCGGTAACCGGACGACAAATAGGGCTGAAGCTTGGGCTCGATGTGTTTACCACGACGATTGATACGGCTTGTTGCTCCCCCCTTTCAGCCCTTCGGATGGCGCTATGGGGATTTCGGCTTGGCGAGATAGAATCCGCGCTGATCGTCGGAATTGAAGCCATGAGCCGGACGCCACATGTCAGTCGGCAATTCAGGCAGGGCGTTAGAATCGGCGAAGTCAAATTGCCCGATCCCATTTTTCCAATATCGTATCCAGGCTATCACTCCGTTGCCGTGGATGCTTCTGACGGTGCTGAAAAGTATAACATTTCAAAACGGATGCTGGATAGTTTTGCCATGGGCTCCCATTTAAAATGGGTCAAGGCGATGAAAGATGAGAAGTTTAAGGATGAAATTTCGCCGATAATAGTAAGAAAAGGCAGGCAAAAATACCTGTTCACAACTGATGAAATGCCTAGGCCCAACGGTTCCGTTGCCGGAACTGAAATGCTGCCGACAGTTTTCGGAGCAAAGACAACCACGGCCGGCAACGCGCCAGGACTGAACGACGGTTCGTCTGCCATGATCGTAATGAGTGAAAAAAAAGCCAAAGCACTCGGCCTGACAATACTGGGGACGATTATTGATCAAGTCGGTGATACCGACATGCCGTATGGTATTTCCTGGATTCCGGCAAGGGCAATTAAAAAAATACTCTCAAGAACAGGAAAAACCATTGACGATATCGATCTCATTGAAATTAATGAGGCCTTTGCCGCCATGCCGCTCGTCAGCACCCGAATTTTGTCTGATAACGATGATCAAAAGTGGTACGAGCTCATAGAAAAAACAAATGTTAATGGAGGTGCCATTGCCATCGGCCACCCGGTCGGCGCTTCAGGGCTAAGAATTACCATGACCATGATGTACGAGCTGAGACGAAGGGGCGGCGGGATCGGCGTGGCTGCCATTTGTGGTGGATTGACCCAGGGCGAAGCAATACTCATTAGTGTTTGAAAGAGTGCCTGTGGCGAGAATATGAAAAAACGGTTTGAAAGGAGAACCAAATGCCGGAAGTAAAATACCAAATCAATCCTGATAATAAAATAGCAACTTTTTTGATAGATACAGCCGGGCCGGTCAACACCATCGGTGAACAATTCATTAAGGATTTTTCAGCAGCCACGGAAAAGGCCAACAGGAATAATGTCAACGGGGTAGTGTTGGTGTCCGCCAAGAAAAAAAGCTTTTTGGACGGCGCCAATCTGATGGAAATCATGAAGGACGCGTCGCCTCTCAACTTGAAGTACGTCGTGCTGAAGCTTCAGGAGGTGCTGGCGGCGCTGGCGAAAAGCCCCTTTCCGGTGGCTGCGGTTCTCCCGGGCCAGACGGCGCTGGGAGGCGGTTTTGAAACCCTTCTTTGGTCCTGTGATCAGATATTTGCCTCTCCGGGCACAAAGTTGGGTTTGCCGGAAGTCAACATCGGCCTTTTCCCGGCCGGTGGTGGGCCTGAGGCGCTCAGGAGGGCCGTTGGCGTCAAAAAGGCCGTGGAAGTTGTGATGAGGGGCCAGGTTCTTCCCGCGGAAGCCTACATCGATTCAGGGATTGTAACCATGGTTGGGGCGAAAGACGGTCTGTCGGAAGCTGAAAAATGGCTGACGGCGAATCCGGGGGTGGTTAATCGTAACTACACTCCCGACTGGAAAGATCCCGGTGGATTGAATGAAGAGGAGCAAAAAAAGGTAATCGCAAAAGCAAGGAAAAAGTTCACCGTCTGCAGGGAAAAACCGTATCTGAAGGCTGCAATCGATTCCATGGCGGACGGGTTGGACCTCCCCTTTGAAGATGCGGCAAAAAACGAAGTGAAATACTTCGCACCGCTAATTTCGCATCCGAATGTAAAGAATAAAATTGATTTCTTTTTTCTCATGAACAGCATCGCACCAAAACTTTCCCGGGCGAACACCAAAAAAGCGGTTGCGGCACCTGAACTTGCAATCATCGGCGCGGGGCTGATGGGCCAGGGCATTGCCCAGGTGTGCGCGGATAAAGACATAAAAGTAACTCTGATCGATGTGGATATAGAAGCCGCCCGGGCCGGGAAGGAAAAGATTGGGAAGGGACTGGAGCCGTTGGTGCAAAAAGGCAGGTGGCGTTCAGAGAGAAAAGATGCGCTTTTGAACAATATCAGTGTATCCGATGATTACAATGATCTGAAAAATATTCCCCTTGTCATTGAAGCCGTATTCGAAGACGTCGACCTGAAACAGAAAATTCTTGAAAAGGTACAGGCCGTTAACCCGGATATTGTTTTTGCCTCCAACACGTCAACCATGCCAATGCAGGAAATTGCCGCAAAATCAAGCCGGCCCGAACAAGTCGTCGGGATGCACTATTTCTCACCGGTTCCGTTAATGCCGCTTCTGGAAATCATTCAGGGGCCTCAAACATCCGAAGCCGCACTGGCAACGGCCATATTGTCCGGCCAGCAGCAGGGAAAAAGCTGTGTCGTTGTCGGCGATGGTCCGGGTTTTTACACCAGCCGGACATTCGGTGTTTATGTAATGGCCGGATTCTGCCTTGCGGAAATGGGGATCGATCCATGGGATGTCGACCGTCTGGCTCTCGAAGCCGGTTTTCCACAGGGACCGCTGAATATCTACGGTACCGCCGGTGGCAATGTCATTTACCATGCCGGTTTAAATATGAAAGAGAAAAGACCGGAACTGATGACTTTGCCGGATACGCTTATTAAAATGTATGAAGCCGGTTACGTTGGCGCAGGCAAACCATGTTTTTATAAAAACGGTATTGAACCTGACGAATCGGCCCGACAGTTTGTTGTCCGCAACAGCTCCCTGCCGACGCCTGACGATGAAGAGGCCAAGGAAATGCTCCTGCTTGCCATGGTCAATCAGGCATTTCATTGTCTTGATGAGGGCGTTGTCAAGAACTATTACAGCATGGACCTGGCAGCTGTGCTGGGTATCGGCTTTCCCGACTGCTGGCACGGTCCAGCCCGCTACGTCAGTAACCAAGGGGTAAAAGCCACCCTGAATCGGCTTCGGATGCTGCATGACAAATACAAAATTCCCTTTTTCAAACCGGCAGACGAATTTGAACGACTCATTGCCTGCGGTGTTGACAAAGGACTAGTTTAAACCCTGTTATAAAGATCCCCGGACATTTGTCCGGGGTGCTAACTGTGGGGAAGCAAATGAATCCACAAAAGCGAATCAGGGACTTGAGGGCCTAACCTGGATT
>JAERRP010000449.1 GCA_016735415.1 Desulfobacterales bacterium
CAATTATAGTTTTTTCATTATATTACACAGATTCTGCAATCGTGACTAATTTGAGAATAGAGGGCGCTGCGGGGTGTTCGGATGACGAATCTTTGACGGCGACGGCCAAATCGTCAAAAATTTCGGTGATGATCATTTCGCTGGGCAAACCACTGGCAGTTCATACCCGGCGTGCTCTGACGGACAATCATGATCGGGGCGGTTCGACTTTTAAACCCCAGGGCACGGCAGCCATAGGGTCTGCGGGGATCGTAGGTGAGATAGTAATGCTGACAGGCGGGGCAGATCGGACGCGATGCTGTCCGGGGCTTTTTCATATTTATTTGCGACACCGAAGGGTCGCCCGAAAAATGCCGACGGGACGCGCTCAGGGGCGAACCCTCAATACCATGCCCATGTTCTCCAGCATGCGCCATGAACGGTCGTAGTCTTCGTCCTTGTTGTCGCCGGCCACTTTAATGACGGCCTGAATGACATCGTCGCTCATTCCGGATTCCTTCAGGGCGATAATGTCATCGACAGAAGATAACTTTAGAGGCCTGAGCTGATTTCCGTAAACAATCTTTTGAGGGCCGCGCATGAAGGATCTTTCTTGAATCAGAACCTGGATGGTGCGCTCTTTGAATCCGGCTTTTTTGAGCTGAATGAGTTCATCGACCGTAAAAGCCACGGTTTCGATTACTTTCTCCCGCGAAGCCAATTCGATGGTGGCATCGCTCAATCCGGCCTTTTTGAGTTCCACCATGTCCTGAACCGGCATGGCCCCTGACAATGCCGGATATAACAGGCCGAGGGAGAATGTCAAAAGGACAACACCGCAGAAAATCTTCATTTTATTACCTCAGGAAGTTCATTAAAGTCGGTTGGATAATCCGGGCCGAAGTGTTCAGCGTGATTTCATAGGCCAACTCCTGGTTTTTCAGATTGATGATAGCCTCTTCCACGCTGGCTTTCTCGGTGCTGTCCAGAAGTTCTTCGACGGTCATCTTCATTTTGGCCATCTGGTTTTCGGAGAGTTCAAGCTGCTGATAGTAGGCGCCGTTTTCGGCCCGCACGCTTTGGACCTTATCCTGGGCGCCCAGAAAGCGGTCAATCTGGGCATCAATCAGGACGGTATCATCTGTCTGCAGGCCGGTCAGCAGCTGATCCAAAGCATCGAAGACACCCTCCGTACCCTGAAGCACGCGGCCGCCGTCGGCCTCGATTTGCATTTCGGCGTTATCACCGGTCAGAACACTGAAATAACCATTATCGCCGTTATAGGTACCGCTGGGATCGAAAGCCGGCGTATTCGTCTGAAAGCCCGAAAAAATGTAGTTGCCGCCCATTTTGGAGTTGGCCAACTGCAGGATCTGGTCCCGGATGTTCCGGACGCTGCTGATCGCCGCCTCGCGGTCGGCCGTGGCGGATCCGGCCTGGTTGACGGCCCAGTTCTTGGCATCCACGATCAGTGCTTCGACCCCCTCAAGAGTCATTTCCATGAATTCAATCCGGTTCTTAGCCTGCTGAATATTGCGGTCGAACTGCTCGAAGGAAGCCAGGGATTTGCGATAATCCAGTACCTTACCGATACCGACGGGGTCGTCGGAAGGACGGTTGATGCGTTTCCCCGATGAAAGGATTTCCTGACTGCGCAGCAATTGTTCGGACTGCCTGAATACATTGCGCTTGATGGTGGTGGTCATCATCTTGTTGGTGATACGCATTTTGGTCTCCTTCGGCCTCTCTCAACGGCTGATATGACGATCGATCGGACGAAACTTCTGTGTCTGGCCGGGTCCTTGCTATTATGCCATATTCAGAAGGGTATTCAGCATTTCGTCCACCGTGGTAATCACCCGCGCCGCCGCCTCATAAGCATGCTGGTATTTGACCAGATTGATCATTTCTTCATCGAGCGACACACCGGCGACGGATTCCCGGTAGTTTTCAAGCTGGGTAACCATGGCGTCTTCATAGTCGTGGTTGGCGGAAGCGTTGCGGACATCGTTGCCCACGCTGCTGACCAGTGTGCTGTAAAAATCGTTGAAAGTTGCCTGCCCGCCGCTCATGGTGGCCTGCTCCTGTAACGATGCAAGGGCCACGGCATTGCGGTTGTCACCCGGGACGGTGGCCGCCGTGGTCGCCGCGGCAATCCGGTTGACATCGTTAAGAATACCCGGATCCAGGGCCATGGTCGCGGCGGTGGTACCGGTGGCAACAAAGAAATTCTGACCGGTAATGGGCGCCCCGGAAACCGGATCGATGGTCAAACCGTAACCGTTCTGGTGCAGGGCGTTGACCTCGGTGACGATGGTCTGGGCCAGCGTATCCAGCCGGTTGATGTAATCCTGCGCATAACCATCGCGCACATCCAGCCAGCCTTTGAGTTTACCGCCGTCGATGGCCGCGGTAATATCGGTCGGCGTCCCGTCCCGTTCCAGCCAGACCACGTCCTGAAGTCCGGTGGCATTGGTCCTGGTGCCCAGTTGCCAGGCATAGGGGCTTTGCACCAGCGGTTTGCCATCACCCACCAGCACGGTCACCTGCCCGGCGTCGTTTTCAAAAGTGGTCAGGTCGACCCGTTCGGATAAATTCTTGAGCAGCAAATCCCGTTGGTCCCGATAGTCGTTCGAGTTCTGACCGGCAACCGCCACCTGGCTGATCTTATGATTCAAATCAGCGATCTGGGCAGCGATGCCGTTGATTTCATCGATCGTTCCGCTGATGTTCTTATCGTAATCTTCCTGAATCTGTCGCAGGTTGGTGGCCATGTTGTTGAAGGTGCGGGCCAACGTCTGGCTTCTGGAGGCCAGGGAGGTTCGCTCCGGATATCCGCTCGGATTATTGACCAGATCCTGCCAGGCCGACCAGAATTCGTTCAGGGTCCGCTCCAGTCCGACCCCGCTGGATTCGTCAAACACAAACTCGATGCGTTTGAGCGCGCCCTCAGCCGCCTCCCACTGGCCAAGATTCATGGATTCACGATTGATCTGTCCGCCGATGTAACGGTCGTAAATCCGCTCGATTTCAGCTGCTTTGACGCCGGTGCCCATTTGCCCGGGTTCAAACGCGATCGGCGTATTCGACTGCATGACCACCCGTTGCCGGGAGTATCCCGGTGTATTGACGTTGGCGATATTCTGGCCGGTGACGTCAATGGCCTTCTGCTGGGTCAGCAGGGAACGTGAAGCCGTACTTAATATTCCATAGATGTCAGGCATTTCAGATTACCTCTGCGCATCAGTCCTTGCCGATGCGCCCCCGGGCATTGACAAATGAATTAAGCGATTTCCGTATTTACAAAAACCCCCGCCAGGTCATTCATGGACTGGATGGTCTGACTGGCCAGTTTTTCCAGATGAAAAGGCTTGATCCCCAGCCGGCGCGTAACCACCGGTGACGGTTGATATTGAAGCCCTTCCCGGCCCACCCCGATACCCATCATCAGACAAAGCATATTGGCGACATGAACGATGTCGGTGGTTTGATGAATTGCTTCTGCCATTTCGGGGTTATGGTGCCACCGCACTACGTGAACCAACGCTTCCGGGAACGACCACTGTTTGAGAATGCGCGCGCCCACTTCCGCATGATCGGTTCCCAGCACTTCTTTTTCGGCTAATTCAAAGGAAACCGTGTTACCGGCCGCCGCTTCCAGGGCGGCATAGTCGTCATCGATGAATTGGCCCAGAACCAGCTTACCCACGTCGTGCAGCAGCGCCGCCGTGAAGATGTCATCATCGCTTTTAAGACCCAGTTCACAAACCAGCCCTTCCGCCGCCACCGACACCGCGATGGAGTGTCGCCACAACTCGCCGGCGGACAAGTTGTAGCCCGGGATATCCCTGTCCATTACGGCACCTACACACGAAGCCATAATAAGCTGCTTTACTTTCTTTAGGCCCAGCAGCATAAGGGCCCTCTTTACGGATCCGATCTTGGTGGGAAGTCCGAAATAGGACGAATTGGTAAGCTTCAGAACATTGGCGGTCAAACCCGGATCCATACGCAGAACTTCCTCGATTTCCTGAATAGGTGCATCGACCTGATCCACCAGCTCAAGCAGCCGAATGGCCGAACCGGGAATGCTCGGAAACACATCGACCTTTTCCATTATTTTGGTAAGATTGTCCGCAGTCATAAGGGTTTCACCGCTCCATTACTGGATATTTGCACTTCCCCGGTGGCAATGTCGAAATGTACCGTCCGGCCGTAGTGCCCGCCGACGTCCGAAGCCCCCAGCAGTATATTGTCTTTCAACAAAAGCTTTTCAAGAACGGTGAAATTGCGTTCACCGATTTTAAATATTTCAGCTCCCCCCAGAGGCTGGCCACACCCGGCCGCTTTTACGACCAGACGTTTTTTATCGCCCCCCAGGCGATAGATTTCCTTGAAAAGCATCGCGACCCCCGCATCGACAAACATATACGGATTGGCGGCTGCTTTTTCGGGATTGATCTTGGACAGCGGAAGCATGGCATGAAGTAGTCCGCCCACTTGCTGGCTGGGATCATAGACCATTAATCCCAGGCAACTGCCAAGCGCATGGGTGACGAGTACATCCCTTTTCTGACCCAGTTTCATATCCGCTACAACAGCAACGTGTCGCATCATTATCGCCCCGAATGGATCGGATTACTTTTTTTGTATACCGCCGGTTTTGTGTATGGGTTTGGTCTTCTCCATCATACCGCCCCTGAGAGCATGCGACCAACCGGTCGATCGTTCCCCATTTTACCGGTCTGATGGTAAACGAGTTCGGGGTTGATGAGGTTCGATATCATCCGGATCGATCCGTTGACGAACTGGAGGGCATGCAGACAAAGGGAGCGGTTGCGTTCAGAGGCCATCTGGATGGCCTCAACCAGGGCTTGCAGGTGGCGAGCAGCGCGTTTCAGGGTCGTAGCGCCGGGCTCCTCGATCAAGGCACACAGGTGTGATATGGTCATCGTATCGGGGTCCTGGTTGAAACCGGCGGCCAGTTGTTCCGTCGCTTTCCGCCGCTGTACTTCCGCGGAACGGATGTCCTGTAGAACGCGCTCTTTGTCGGCAACAATCCGGTTCAAGCGCTCCACATCCGAAACCAGAATGGCCGAACGTTCGGCCGAAAAAAGGTCCAGAAGGATCTGGTACAAATGCTGTTGTCGCTGGATGCACTGATCGAGTTGTTTCAGCAATAATTCCATTGAATTCTCCGCTCAAACCAGATCGTTTTTATTATTTCTGAGACTTATTGGTTTTTATAGCCGTCCTGAATTAAGCTGCATTTCACCGAGCATACGTTCTGCAATCTTGCCACCGTCGATTATATAAGTGCCTTTTTCAATTTGCAGCTGAATCTGCGCCACCCGCCGAACGTTTACATCGGGCAAATTGTCCAGTTGTGTTTTGGCTTCCTGCAGTTCCCGGGCCCTGGGCGAAAGCACCACCTTGTCAACAGACGGCCTTCCTCTTTCCGTTTTCGCCGCATCCGTTGAAAGGTTGGGCGGTTCCTGCGGTCCCTTGGTGTGCGCTTCGAAATTGATGTATGCGCTTTGATCATTGATTTTCATTTTAAACCTCCAAACTGGCCGACACCCCTTCGTTTAGCATTCCGCAACGAACGCTTTCGGGAATGCATCCTCTGTTATACGGCGAGCGCGTCCTGCCTAACACCGGTCCACCGCAAGATAATTATCGGCCGGGCCAACTTGGAGCTTTAGGGTTTTGTGTCAATCCTCAATCATCTTCGACTTTTAGCTTATCCATATATCTTACGATCTGTTCCTTGATCTGTGCGGACAATCCCAAACCGCCCTGCAGGGCCAGATCCTGCGCAACCTGCTGATCCAACATGCCGGTATAAATCTCTTCGGCCGGTCCGCTGTCGATCAAACCGGATTTGGGTATAGACGCCCGCATGGTTTGAAACAGCTTCTGAATCAGCAGGGCTTCGAAATCAGCGCAGGCTTGTTTGAGGCGCATCTGTTCCCGATCGGGGTCGTTCTTGCGACCGTTGACAGCAAGGCCCCGCTCCGGTCGCAGGCCCGAAGACGGTTGGTGTCCTTTATCCGGCAGCGGGTCTGATGTCACTATCAATGGCATGGCAATCCTTCCGGCGCCAGCAGGGCGCTTAGATAATTTTTAATTCGGCTTGAAGCGCCCCCGCCGCTTTCAGCGCCTGGAAAATGGCGATCAGATCGCGCGGCGAGACCCCCAAGGCATTGAGGGCTCGCACGACTTCTCCGATACTGACACCGGATTCCACCAGGAAGATCGGATTTTTCCCCTCTTCCACAATCACATCCCGGTCGCTGGTCACGACGGTTCTCCCTCTGCGGGCAAAAGGCATCGGCTGGGAGACGTTATCGGTTTTTTTGACCTGAATACTCAGATTGCCGTGGGCAATGGCAATGGTTGCAATGCGGACGTTCTCGCCCATGATGACCGTACCGGTCCGCTCGTTGATGATGACGTTGGAAATGTTGTCGGGGGTAACCCCGATGCCTTCGATCAACGCCACCAGTTCGACCGTGCGCCCTTTGTAGATATCCGGCACCTTCACTTCCACCGTACCGGCATCCGAGGCCTGGGCCAGACTGTCAGCGAAGGCACTGTTAATGGCCAGCGCCATGCGGGTAACCGTGGTGAAATCCGGCTTGTGGAGTGTCAGGGTCAGGGTTTCCCGGGTGTTGAAGCTCGTGCGGATTTCCCTCTCGATGGTGGCGCCGCCCACAATCCGTCCCGCCGTCGGGAAATTCTTCTGAACACCGGTTCCCGTCCCCTTTCCATAGGAGAAACCCCCGGTGCTCACCGGCCCCTGGGCCATGGCATAAACTTTACCGTCCAACCCCTTCAGGGGTGTCAGTAGAAGTGTTCCGCCCTGCAGGTTCGTGGCATCCCCGATCGAACTGACCAGCGCATCAATGCGGCTGCCGCTGCGCGCAAAAGGCGGCAGATCGGCGGTTATCATCACCCCGGCCACGTTTTTGACTTTCAAATCCTCCGGATCGACTGTGACCCCCATGCGCTCGAGCATGCTGGAGAGCGACTGCAGGGTAAATTCCGATTTACTGCTGTCCCCCGATCCGTCCAGACCGACAACCAGGCCGTAACCCACCAGCTGATTCTGGCGCACGCCGCGGACATTGGCGATGTCTTTGATACGGGCGGCTTCCACCGGGGTTCCCGGGATAAGCGGCCAAATCAGCAAGACCAGCAGAGTGAAGATCTGGGGCGATCGGATTCGGATATGTGCGGCCATCGTTCGTTTCCTCAAATAAATCGAAAGGGGTGAATCAGAAGGGCCAAATCGTGTTCAGAGCATTGGCCATCCATCCCGGGCGCTGACGGTCGTCAACGATGCCGGCGCCGCTGTAAGCAATGCGGGCATCTGAAACGAATGTCGACAGCACCACATTGGTTTTCGAAATATCGCGGGGACGGACAACGCCGTAGATCGTCATCAACTGCTTTTCGTTATTGACCAAAATCTCCCGGGAGCCGATCACCTTTAAATTGCCGCCGTGCAATACCTCGACCACCCGCGCCGAAATAAACGCCTTCAGATCGCCTTTACGGGAAGTGCTGCCAGTGCCCTCGAAATCGCTTTGGATGCCGCCCTGGACACTAAATTTGGTGAGGTCCGAGGGATGAGCCCCAAAGAATTCCTGGATACCGGCCGTAAGGCTCGATTCACGATCGGTATCCGTGGTCGCACTGTTGCTGGCGCTGGCGGATTCGACGACCTGAATGGTGACGATATCCCCCACACGACGGGCTTTGGTGTCGCTGAAAAGATCCGTCATGGTTGTGCTTTCCGACCAGAGCGACATTTCATCGGGATCCACCCCGGTACCCGGCTCGGCCATGACGGAATTCGCGCTTTCCACGGGCAGGGGGGGAATGCCCGTCGGTTGAACGGCAGGGTAATTGGCGCAGGCACAAACCAACCCTGTAAGGATAAACGCAAGCAAAGCCTTCTGCCAGTGCCCCACCCACATTCGACGTTTATTGGCGATCATCTTGTCTCCTCTAAAACGTGACACGGACTGTACGCCGGTCTATGACCTGGGCCATAATGATTTTGTTCGAATCGAGATTCACCACGCGGACCCGCTGGCCCACTTTAGCGGTGCCTTTGACTTCGCCTAAAGCGGTGATGCGCAGATTGCCGGACTGGGCCAGGATCACCACGCGATCGCCCTTCTGGACCACCGGCGGCCACTCCACCATGTTTTCGCATAGCTCGGCATACATACCGAGCGCGCGTCGCGCACGCTTGCCGATGACACTGTCCAATGCGCGAATCGTGTTACCGGAAAGACCGGCCACGTTCATCTTGCGCAGCATCACATCTTCTGCTTCGATCACCTTGAAGCGCGGAATCGGCTTGCGGCTCACCACGACGTTCTGCATTATTTCAAGACTGACCAGGGCCGATACATTGCGCACAAACTGGCCGTCGACCTTTAACACGATGGTTGCCGGCAGCATGCGTGAAGGCGCGCTCTGATGCTGGAGCTGAATTTCATGACGGAGTTGGCCTTTGGGCACCACGACGTCTTCCTTGATGCGCACCATCGTTACATTTATTTCGGTTTCTTCGAAGACCGGCGCCGCCATGATATGATCACGAATCATCATCTCCAGCTCTTCCCGGGAGATCTCCACCGCGCCTCGCCGGACACGGATTTTAGCCGGCATCCGGATATCGAAATCCGCAGGATCGAAACCACTCTGACGCAGGCGCAGCATGATATATTCCCGGCTGATGCTGCGTGTCTGACCGGCCAAGGGGGCCCGTCCGATCTTTATCTGTGCCAGACGTGCAGCCATATCCGCCTGCGGGGGCGCAATCCTCACGATCTGGCCCAGCATGATCCGGGGGGCGTTGATCTCGATCGCATCCGCCGCGGTCAACACCACGGGCTGCGGCACGTTCGCCCGGACCACCGACGTCCACAGCATCAGTATCAGCACCAGCCCCATGAAAATTCCCGACAGCAATTGTTTCACGGTCGTTTTTCTCCCCATTTCATCGTTGATCCCGGATTACCGTTTTACCGAATTGGCCTGCTGCAGCATTTCATCGGCGGCCTGAATGGCTTTACTGTTGATCTCGTAGGCACGCTGAGCACTGATCATCTTGACCATTTCATCCACGACACTCACATTGGACATTTCAATGAAACCCTGGGCCAGAGTGCCCAGTCCGTCCTGGCCGGCCGTCGCGATGATGGCATCGCCGGAGGCATTGGTCGGAATGTGAAGATTGCGCCCGATGCTGTGCAAACCGGCCGGATTGACAAAACGCGCCAGGGTGATGGTGCCTATCTGGGTTGGCTGGGACTGACCGGCCTGAAGAACCGACACGGTTCCGTCGATGCCGATGGTAAGTGAAATACTGTCGGTCGTAACGGTGATTTCAGGCTCCAGAGCGATTCCGTCCGAGGTCCCGATCCGGCCGTCGGCATCCATCTTGAAAGTCCCGTCACGGGTATAAGCGGTTTCGCCATTCGGCTGTATGATCTGAAAGAAGCCGTTTCCCTCGATGGCCATGTCCAGTTCATTCTTGGTCTGTTGGAAATCCCCCTGGGTAAACACCTTCTGACTGGACACCAGCCGACTGCCGTGCCCGATCTGGATGCCGGTGGGCACATCGCTGCTCTCGGACGAGCTCGTGCCGGCCTGCCGCAGGGTTTCGTAGAGCAAATCCTGAAAATCCGCGCGGCTGTGTTTGAATCCACTGGTGTTCACGTTGGCCAGATTGTTCGAAATGACATCAATGTTCGCGGCCTGGGATTTCATACCTGAAGCCGCGGTCCATAAACTGCGAATCATGTGAGCCTCCTTTGTCCTTTCACGGTCATATCGGGCTTCCGACGCCCGCAATGAGCTTGGAATGATTTTCACCCAGCGTCCGGATTATCTTCTGGTATGATTCATAGCCTCGCATCACTTCGATCAGATCTGTCATTATTTTGACAGTGTCTGCATTGGAGCCTTCCAGGAAACCTTGATGTACATCGACATATTCGACCGGTTCCTCGGTTCCCCGGTTTTCGTTAAGGGAGAACAGGTTGTTGCCTTCCTTTTTCAAAGCCGTGCGATCGGAGATTTCGACGATTCGCAGCTTGTCTGTTATCTGGCCGTCCACCAGAATATTGCCCGAACCGTCTATCTGGACTTCCGCACCGTCAATTGTAATTTCGCCGCCTTCTCCCATGACCGGGTTGCCATCGTGGGTGGTGAGGGTGCCTTCGGAACTCAGTGTGAACGATCCACTGCGCGTATAGCGAACGCCGTTATCAGCCTGAATGCTGAAAAAGCCATCGCCCTGAATGGCGATATCCAGGGGATTTCCGGTCCGTTGCAGGGGACCGTTGGAGAAATCCGTCCGGGATGTCAGTGGAATGACGGGGAGACGCGGTAAAATCTGCGAGCCTGTGTTTTCCCCGTCGATCGGATCGGCCGTGAGCCCGTCGTCTTTGATACGAAAGACGGCATCGTCGCTCTTGTAGCCCACCGTGTTAATATTGGCGAGATTATTGGATAAAAGTTCCATCCTGATCCGTTGGACTTCAGCCCCCGAGGTGGCGGCATAAATCGCTCCGCTCATGTCTGGCCCTCTTCTTTATTCGGTTATTCGGCTTTAGGCCTTCGATTGTTAAGCCATCGGAAAGTAATTTTGCAATATCCGGACCAAAATTTCGAAAGGCGAAGAAAACGGCGTCGAAAGGTATGAATATAAGAATAGCACTAACATTGGTCTGAAAAAGGGAAGAAAATACGTGGCTGCGGGCGGCAAATTTTTCCGATGGCCGGATGCGAAGCAAGGGCCACCCGTCGGCTTGATCGAAATCGGCGACCATCACGCAAGGCACTGAAAACAGGGGGGTGAAAAGGGGTCTCAGCGCTCCTTTTGCTGCATATATACCATTAAATCAATCTCACTGCGGGAAAGACTGCAGCGTCGGACGATAGCCTGCCGGTCGGCGCCCTTTCGAATCATACGGGCCGCTTCGTCATAATAGCGCGGACGCGGTTGGCGGGCGGTGCCGGCGTCAGGCCACTTGCTTTCGGTAGTTATTCTTTTCCCATGGGTTTGCCACTCGGATGGATCACAACCGGTCAACCGCTGCAGGTTTTTGAATTCGTGATTTAAGGTCTGCTGTAATTTGCTGTAACTGCGCCGGGACTGCTGTGTCATCATTTGCAATGCTATTTCCGAAGAGAAGTTGGCGTTACCGGTCTGCGGCGCTGTAACCAGACGCCCGTATCGAATCCAGTTTAAAATCAGAAAAATAATTAAAACAGCGCTGGCGCCAAGGGCCAGTATGTCCATCAGCAGGGGCCAATTCAGGCTGTTAAACGCCAGTTCCATCGTTACCCTTTCAATCCATTATATTGTTGCGCGAGCCCTGTCTTAGATGACCACATTGATCCGCCCTCCGGTCGTCGGCGGCTTTTCATCAGGTTTGCGTCCGGGTTTGGAAGTGGTTTCCAGCGACGGAGATGTATTTTCTTCCAGGCCCTCCTCGTCGCGGCCGATGTTCTCATGTTCGTCCTGTTGATTCCGCTGATCGCCACGACGACGATCTCGTTTTACGGTTCGCGGCCGCGCCGGTGTAAAAACGGCCCCCACACTTCCGGTTTGTCGTATGCGTTCCACCATGCGCTTCATCTCTGCCCGGGCCGTGGTAACCGGATCGGGTAGAATCGTCCGGCCGTGTCGAAAGGCCCGTGACGAATCGGATCAATTTTCGATGATTCTTTCGCGCCGCAGTTTGTTCCGGAGATGAATAACGGCCTGCGAATGAATCTGCGAAACACGCGACTCGGTAATGTTCAGTACCTTGCCGGTTTCCTTCATATTGAGTTGGTCGAAATAATATAATGATAAAACAATTTTTTCCTTTTCAGGAAGCTTCTCGATGGCTTTGGCCAGAGCCACCTTCAATTCACCCAGATTCGTAATGGACAACGCATCCACCGAATCATCGGCCAGATACTTGAAAAAGCGCCCTTTATCTCTAGATTCGGAAAAGCCCATCTCTTCGAAACTGATAAAGGAAATGCTGGACAGACCCTTGATGTTGTCAAGATCGCGCAAATCGATTTGCATGGCGGCGGCGATTTCATGATCATCAACATCGCGCCCCAGTTTTTGTTCCAGCATGGCATAAGTGCTATCCATTTCACGGATTTTCCGCCGATTGGAACGCGACAGGAAATCTCGCGAGCGCAGTTCGCTCAGGACGGCGCCACGAATCCGATGGGTCGCATAGGTAATGAACTTGTTGTCACGCTGCGGATCAAAACGATCGATGGCCTGAATCAGACCGATGACACCGACGTTATAAAGGTCTTCGATATCGACCGTGGCCGGAAGGTGAATGGCCATCCGATTGACGATGCGTTTGACGTGCGGAAGATATTCCGTCATCCGATGGTCTCTGGTCGGGACCACTGCTTTGGTCTGAAGCATGGTTTGTTTACGGGCTGCTTTCATAAGGGCACCTTTGGGGTCTCAGGTCTTTTGAATACATTGTTAAGTGAATATCATGCGAAAAGCATGCCGGTCTTATTTTCAGGAAATACCTTCCTTAAAGATATGATTCCAGACTAAACGGCTCTCGCCGCTCAGAGTTTTCAGGGCAGGCAATGCGCCGGTTTTACGGGCCAGATTTCGAAAGCCGCGAGCGGCCATCGCGTCCGGAAAGGCCTGGCTGATAATGCGCTGTTGTTTGACGCAGGCCGTCATGGTTTCGTCTTTCAGAACGCATCCGAAATAACTCACGTCAATATCCAGGAATTTCTCCGCCACAATATTGAGCTGACGGAAGATCTCCCGCCCCTCATGTTCATTGGCCACCTGGTTGACAATCAGTCGGCAGTGTTTTTCGTCGTATTTGAGCGCCAGGACCTTCATCAAGGCGTAAGCGTCGGTGATCGACGTCGGTTCGGGCGTGACCACCACCATCATTTCATGCGCCGAGACGCTGAAATCCAGAACATTCGGTGATATCCCCGCGGCGGAGTCGATCAGAAGCACGTCCACGGAATCCAGCAACTGATCCAGTTCATAGAGAATGCCGATTTTCTGGTCCCTTGACAGCTGGGTCAATTCCTGAATGCCGGATGACGCCGGCAGTATTTTCATATGCCCCGGTCCCTCGATAACGACTTCTTCAATGCGTTTTTCACCCATGATGACATGGGACAAATTGTACTTGGGGGCCAACCCGAGCAGTATATCCAGGTTGCCCAGGCCCAGATCCGCATCCAGAATGAGCACATCCTGACCGGCCCGGCTTAACTCATAGCCGAGATTGGCGACGATATTGGTTTTACCGACCCCGCCCTTGCCGCTCGTGATCGATATCACCCGCGTCGTCGTGCGCGTCGGATTTGAAGGGCGTTGATGAAACGCCTCCGCAGCCGGTCGACGGGAATTGAGAGAAATCACTTTATTCGAAGAATGAATCGCTGGCATTAATGCTGGCTCCTTGAAGTCATGGCCGAACAGTGGCGTGACACCGCTCTTAACGCACCGCCATCTCCTGATTGAGCATGCCGGTAATGGACATGTGTTGCGGATTGCAGTAACGACATGGTTTGAATCGATTGTTCAAAGCCTCGGCAAAAGATCCGAACATAACGATATTTTCTTTGTTGATGAGCCGAATCCATTTGCATTCCGACCGATGGAAGATGTCGGAATTCCGGTTGGCCAGATACTGACCGTTGTGCGCCGGGGCCTTGTCGCTCGCCTCCGGCAGCAGAACCTCTTCCGGTCGATGTCCGCCTTTAAGCAGCAAGCGGGCGAAAAGGTCGTAGGATGCCGCCGTCAGGTCCCCGGGCACCCGTGGTCCATTCGACAGGCCGACGACCGGCAGGGACATGCGGCTTAAGAATTTTATCAGACCATCAAAACTGCGACCCAGGTCGACCTTGGTAACGACGATGGCGGAGGGGGCCAGATCGTCGCTCACAGCGGCAGTCAGGTGCATGTTCTCTTCCCGGGTGTCCGCGCCGACCACCAGCCACACCTTGAGTTGCGCGGTCGCACGCAGAAGTTCTTCAAATACGGAGGGACGTGTGGTCTTGCCGGCACCGATGGCCGGGGTATCCACGAGCACCACATCGCATTGATCGAGGCGTTCCAGGGCCATTTTCATGGCTTTGCCTGTATGTGGAATTTCCAGGGGTAATTCCAGAATATCGCCATAAATCCGCAACTGCGCTTCCGCACCAATCTTTTCGTGGTCCAGCGAGATCAACCCACCCCGCCTGCCCTCATCATGCTGCAT
>JAERRP010000329.1 GCA_016735415.1 Desulfobacterales bacterium
CCCCCGGGGGAAATCACTAATTTTGCACGCGGGCCGTTAAGGATGCCATCCATCCCACCGCCATATTCGGAGGCGGTAAAAAACGGGCCCGGGATTTTCTGCAGCGTGCGCTGGCATTGGTCGAGGATTGGAAGGAGTCCGACGAACGGGTGGTTGGCTGGGCCGCCCGTCCGGAAATCTGGGCCTATCTGGCGCAGCTGGAGGTTTTATCGCGCAACGCCCCCGCAGCCCGCCGATACGCCTCCCTGGCATTGAAGCGCCAGCCCGACTTCGGTTTTGTGATCCGGGATGTTCTGCCGCAGCTGGAAGCGATGGAAAAGGCATCCTGATATTTCAGTTGAGCCCGTTGGCCGATGGGTTGAATGCAAACCGCTAATACGGTCTAATAATGCTGATCCGCATACGCCACCCAGCCGCCGGCTTCCACCAGAGCCCGGTCGAAGGGGGGCATCTCAAACGGGTAACGTTTGCTGCAGTCTGCTGTTTTCAAGGTAAAGACGCTGCCGTCCAGGTCCATGTCCAGCCGGGTGGCGTGGGGGGCAAAGGTTTCAAACAGGGTCGCAATAATATCTGGCGGCAATTCCAGGGCCAGCAGGCCGCAATTGAGCATGTTCTGCCGGAAGATGCGGGCCAGACTCGAAGCGATCACAACGTTGATACCGTTGGCTTCCAGAGCCCAGGGGGCGTGTTCCCGGGAGGAACCGCAGCCGAAATTGGCGCGGGTGATGACGATCTGTTTGTCGCGCGTGCTTTTACCGGGGGTAAAGCCGTCCAGGCACAGATCTTCCAGCAGATGCGGCCCCATGGCCGCTTTGGTGATTTCGGTCAGGTATTTGGCCGGGATGATCTCGTCGGTGTTGATATCGGAACGGTCGAGAAAAAGCACGTTGCCGCTGAAATTTTTCACGATGTCGCTCCCGCGGCCTTATAGAGGTTCGAATTGGCAATATGGCCGGCGACAGCGCTGGCGGCCGCCGTGGCCGGGCTGACCAGGTGAACCATGCCGCCGATTCCCATCCGGCCGTTGAAATTACGGTTGGTGGTGGCGGCGCAGACCTCCCCCTCGGCCAGGACTCCGTTGCTCATGCCCAGGCAGGCCCCGCAGGTGGGGTTGGTGACGCAGAATCCCGCTTCCATGAAAATCGCCAGGAGGCCTTCGTCCAGGGCCTGGCGGTAGACTTTGGGTGTGGCCGGAGAGACGATTCCGCGTACGGTCGGTGCGATGGTCTGGCCCTTCAAAACCGCGGCGGCCACCCGCAGGTCTTCGATTCGGCCGTTGGTGCAGGAGCCGATATAAACCTGATCGACTTGCTGGCCGGTCATGGCACCGACCGGTTTGACCTGGTCGGGTTTGTGGCCGAAGGTGACCATGGGCTCCAGCCCGCTCACGTCGTGATCGATCACCTCGGTGTAGGTGGCGTCGGTATCCGGCTGGTAGGCGCGGAAAGCCTCCAGCGCCTTGGCCCGGTCGCGGTAATCGTCCTGAATGAATTTCCACAGGTAGTCGACGGTGGTTTCGTCCGGTTCGCAGATACCGCATGTGCCGCCGGCTTCGATGGCCATGTTGCAGAGGGTCATGCGCTCTTCCATGGTCATGGCAGCCGTTACCGGCCCCCCGAATTCGATGACTTTATTGGTGGCCCCGCCCACGCCGAGGCGGGCGATGACTGAAAGAATGACGTCCTTGGCAAATACACCCGCCCGCAGGCGTCCGTTCAGGTTGATCCGCAGGGTCTCGGGATAGCGGAAGGCACAGACGCCCTTTAAAATGCCCACCTCCAAGTCGGTGGTGCCGACACCGGCGGCAAAGGCGCCGAAGGCCCCGTAAGTGCAGGTGTGCGAATCGCCCATGATGGCGGTGTAACCGGGCCGAATGAAACCCTTTTCCGGAAACAGGGCATGGCAGACGCCGTTGCGGCCGATATCGAAGAAATCCCGGATGCCCTGGCGCTGAGCCCAGTCGCGCAGGATTTTGCCCTGGGTTGCTGTCTTGGAATCCTTGGCCGGCGTGACATGATCGATAACCGCCTTGATGCGGTCAGGGTCGAAGACCCGATCTTTGCCCCGGGCCACGAGGTCGTTGATGGCAATCGGGGTGGTGATTTCATGGCAGGCCACCACATCCAGTCGGATGACATGCACGTTTTCGAAAGGGTTGTCGATGCGGTGGTCGTCAAATATCTTTTCGACAATGGTTCGCCCCATGAAACCTCCTGTCAGTCGTTTTCGGTTTTCAGAACAGAAAGAAAGGCCGACTGGGGAATCATGACCTGTCCCACCATCTTCATGCGCTTTTTGCCTTTCTTCTGTTTTTCGAGCAGTTTGCGTTTGCGGGATATATCACCGCCGTAGCATTTGGCCGTAACGTCTTTGCGAAAGGGCGAGATGGTTTTGCGGGCGATGATCGTGCCCCCGATCGCCCCCTGGATGGCGATTTTGTACATCTGCCGCGGGATTTCGTCGCGCAGTTTGGTGCAGGTCGTGCGCGCCCGTTCGACGGCGCGCTCCCGGTGAACGAGTTGCGAGAGCGCGTCCACTTTTTCGCCGTTGATGAGAATATCCAGCTTGACCAGATCAGTCGCCTGGTAGGCGATGACTTCGTAGTCAAAGGAGCCGTAGCCCTGGGTGACGGATTTTAGCTTGTCGTAAAAGTCGTAGATAACTTCCGCCAGGGGCATTTCAAAGATCATTTCGAGGCGGTTGTTGGTCAGGTACTGGTAATTCTTGTTGATTCCGCGGCGGTCGAGGCAAAGCTTCATGACCGCCCCCATGTAGCGGTCGGGTACAATGATGGCCGCCTTGATAAACGGTTCGCGGGATTCGTCGATCGTGGTCGGGTCCGGGTAGAGTGCCGGGTTATCGATGATTTGGGTGCGGCCGTCGTTCATCACGATTTCATACCGAACCGAAGGGGCGGTCAGGATCAGGGACAGGTCGAATTCCCGTTCCAGTCGCTCCTGGACGACTTCCAGGTGCAGCAGCCCCAGAAAGCCGCAGCGAAAGCCGAATCCCAGCGCCACCGAGGTGTCTTTTTCGTAAATGAGGGAGGCATCGTTGAGTTTGAGCTTTTCGAGCCCTACGACCAGATCTTCGTAACCATCCGAGGCCACAGGGTAGATGGAAGAGAAAACCACCGGCTTGGCTTCCTTGAAGCCGGACAAGGCCATGTCACAGGGTCGGCTTTTCAGCGTGATGGTGTCACCGCAGCGGGTGTCGCTCACGGTTTTAATGCCGGCGATCAGGTAGCCCACCTCGCCGGCCGACAAGACCTTGGCCGGTTTACGGACGATCTGAAAAACGCCGACCTCCTCCACTTTGTAGGTGGCGCCGTTGGACATGAACTGGATTGTATCACCGGTTTGGATGCGGCCCTGAAAGATACGGAAATGGACGATGGTCCCGCGGTAGGCATCGTAGTGGGAGTCGAAGATCAGCGCCTTGAGCGGTGCCTCGGGATCGCCCTGCGGCGGCAGCAGATGCTGCACGACGCCTTCGAGCACGTCCTCGATGCCGGTGCCCTTTTTGGCCGACGCCAGGATGGCACTCTCCGGGTCCAGGCCGAGGTCTTCTTCGATCTGGCGTTTGACCCGTTCCACATCGGCCGAGGGCAGGTCGATCTTGTTGATCACCGGAATGATTTCCAGATCGTGCTCCAGCGCCAGGTAGAGATTGGCCAGGGTCTGGGCTTCGACACCCTGGCTGGCATCGACCAGCAGAAGGGCCCCTTCGCAGGACGCCAGAGCCCGGGAGACTTCGTAGGAGAAATCCACATGGCCCGGGGTGTCGATCAGGTTCAAGCGGTAGTCGCGGCCGTCATTGGCCCGGTAGGGCAGGCACACCGTCTGGCTCTTGATCGTGATGCCGCGCTCCCGTTCGATGTCCATGCTGTCCAGAATCTGATCCTTGAAATCGCGGTCCGAGATGATATCGGTGCTCTGGATCAGCCGATCCGAAAGGGTCGATTTCCCATGATCGATATGGGCAATGATACTGAAATTTCGTATATGTTCCATCTTTGAGACCATAGCGGCCCGGAATACGCTGGCGGGTAATTTGCTCAGGCCCGCTTCGGCGCAACAGACCTTTTTATAATTGTTTTAACGGTACGCCAGCGGCCGAGTTTGGCCGGGCCGCGAACGAAAGGACGGGAAGCCGGAAGTCCAATTGCCGGTTGACACGATCCTTGTTGGCATATTATATATAACATCTTACAAACAATAGGAATGCTCCTATTACCAGATCATTTTTTACCCTGTCAACCCGCATACACCGTCAATTGCTGACGCACATAATTGACCGCTTTCAAGGAATCACCCCCCATGGAAGACACCCGCATCTTGATTGTGGATGACGACGCCGGAATTCGCGACACCATGCACGAGTTCATCGGGATGTCTGGATATGATGCCACCGCGGCGGCCACTGCCGAAGAGGCGCTCGATATTTTAAACGCGCAAGGCGTCGATGTCGTCATTTCCGACATATCGCTTCCCGGTATGGACGGCCTGGAATTGACCGATCGCATCAAGAAAAACTACGATGCCGATGTCATCGTCATTACGGGGTACAGCGCTGACTATTCCTATGAAGAGGCTATCAGCAAGGGGGCCAGCGACTTTCTTTTCAAGCCGGTCCGCTTTGCCGAACTGTTGCTGCGGCTAAAGCGGGTGCTCAAAGAGCGCCAGTCGACCCAGGAAAGGGTCAAAATGCTCGAACAGCTTCAGAAACTGGCCACCACGGACGGTTTGACCAAACTTTATAATTCGCGGCATTTCTACAACCAGCTGACCTTGGAAGTGGACCGCTCGAACCGCTACAATCCGCCCCTCTCGCTTCTGCTCCTGGATATCGACCACTTCAAGGAGTACAACGATAGCTATGGCCACCTCGAGGGTGATCAAGTGCTGGTGCGTCTGGCCCAGCTCATTGAATTCTGTCTGCGCAAGCTGGATACGGCCTATCGCTATGGCGGCGAGGAATTTACCGTTATCCTGCCCGAAACCACAGGGGATGAGGCCGAAACCGTGGCCCATCGCATCAAAGATGCGGTCGAAAAGGAGAAGTTTCGACCCCGCCCCGGGGAGGATGAACCCGTGACCGTGAGTATCGGGGTTACCCAGTACTGCCCCACCGAAGACATTACGGCCTTCGTCAAGCGCGCCGATACCGCCATGTATACCTCCAAGGATGAGGGGCGCAATATGGTTTCCTGTCTGTTCGCCCAATAACCGTTTCCCTGCACCAAATATCGCCTACCAGGAATCTAATTCGATCCTAAGATA
>JAERRP010000027.1 GCA_016735415.1 Desulfobacterales bacterium
GCTCGGGTATTTCAATACCTCAAGGACAAAAGGGTCCTTATCAAAATTGCGGTTAAAGGGTCCGGGTTTGAAAACGTTTCGATTTTGACGGACATTGATCTCAAAGGCCCGGCACCACGGTTCCGCATCGACCCTCCCGATGGTCTGAGCGACGCTTTGCAGTTGAAAAAGAAGTGCATTCTGGATTGCGAGTTTAACGGCGAAGACAAACTGCTCTATAATTTTGAACTTCCGATCGAAAATTGGCAGGGCGACTTCTGGTTTCCGCTGCCACCTGAAATCGAACGTATCCAGAGGCGGCGCAACTTCAGATTGAAAGCCCCCATGGGGACGTCCCTTACCTTGCGGCAGTTGGACCCCCCCCTCAAGCTTTGCGTGCTGGACTTCGGTCTGGGAGGGTTGCTCTGCGTGGTTGAGGCGCTACGGGTGGAAAAGGAAAAGAGCCGCAGGCTCTCTAAGGGTCGCACCCTCAACAACCTCGAGTTGTCTTTTGCCGAGGAGGATAGCGATGTCATCATCCGCATCCATCGCGCCCGCATCGTCCGGATGGACCGCAACCCGAGGACCAATCACCGCCAGTACGCTTTTGAGTTTATTGCCATCGATCCGACCGAACAGAATTTACTGACCAGGGTGCTTTACGGTATGCAGCGCAAGCTGTTGCGACAGCGCCAGACGTTGGAAGATAAAAGATAACAGAACCCTCCGAATGTCCCCGTCCGTCCCCGCATTATTTTTGCGCGAACCCTAAGCCTCTACCCCGGCGGAAACCATGACCTTATGGACGTAGTTTCGGGTTTCGGGATATGGCGGGACACCGTCGTAACGCCTGACGGTGCCGGGGCCGGCATTATAGGCCGCCAGGGCCTTGCGCAGGTCGCCATCGAAGTGATCCAGCATTTGTTTTAGATAGCGCGTGCCCCCGTCAATGTTCTGCCGGACGTCAAACGAGTCGCTCACCCCCAGTTCACAAGCGGTGGCCGGCATCAGTTGCATCAGACCCTGGGCCCCGGCTTGCGATTCGGCCCGGGGATTGAAATTGGATTCATGGCGGATAATGCTCCGGATCAGGTCGGCCGGAAGATCATATTGTCGGGATGCCATCTCAATGGCGCGCTCAATCCGGCGGCGGATCAAGCCTTGCCCGGCGGCCGCGTCCGATGCCACGGGGACTTCCCGGGCGGCAACCGGTTTGGCCTGGACTACTTCTTTAGCTGCGGGGGGCGTATTCCCCGAGGCGGCCGGGGCGGAATGGATCTCCGTCCGGGTAGCCGGAAGGGGCAACTGCGGGTTTTTAACGACCGCCCGGCCCAAATAGTCCTGGATCGTGAGGCCCTGGTCTCGCTGTGCGGCGGTTTGATCACCATCCCGACAGGCGGCCTGGATTATACGTCTGAAGGTCGCACCTCCCTGCACGTGCCGTTCTACCGCTGGTGGCCGGGCACCACGCCAGCCTCCGTAATCCCTGATGGTTTTGTGGGTTGCCCGAATCATACACGTCTCCCGACTTAGCAGTAATCGCCTCTATGAAAGCGTTCAATCTCCACCCGTGCGGTCGCCAGTCCCTCTTTCAGCAGCAGCGACAAATCACCATCGGGAGTCAGGTCCCGTGTCAGCGAATCCAGTTGCCGGCAATGATCGGTGATGCGATTCAAATCGTGTTCAAGAATTTTCAAGCTGAACTGACCGTCTCCAAGACGCTCCTGGTAGGTGCCGAGGCTGCCCAGGAGGTCTTCAAAGGCGCTGACGGCGGCATGCCGGTATGAATTGCCGCTGCCGGGCAGGTTGGTGGCAATCGGTGCCCGGGTTGATGCAACGGCTTCCGAAACGTCAGGGCCGGGGGCGGCAGCCTCCAGGGTTTGATTGAAAAGCGTGTTAAAAGATTGATCGCCTGTCGGTTCAGCCGACGGCGGGATCGCGTTGAAGGCCTTGATAAGGTGATCGTTTTCGATTTTCATAAGAAGATACTCCCGATGGTCCAGTTTAATTGGCGTTCGGCATGATTCGAAGCCGGAAAAGAATAACAGCAAACTTCATGCCATGGAGTATTTTGGTCTGGATGTCATTGAATCGGAAATTTACCTGTGAATTCAGTTGATTATACGGGGATTACTTTATTGGCGGTAGGACGGGTGGCATTTGATGGGAAGTAATTTCCGGGTTTGAATGCCCAGCGGCAAAAAATGCCGCTGGGTGGGGTAAAAACGGGACCGGTGACAGGGCCGGGCGCTGTGTCAAAGTGATGACGTCCGTGCTTGAAAATTGACAAATCATTTCTTTTAGCGCCGGGCGGACGTCCCTGGATGAGAAAAGCAGGACAGGTGCAGGAGGGGCATCGTTTGGGGAAAAAGCAGACAGGACAGCCGGTTCAGGGGGGAGGCGCTTGTTTTTCAATAGCCGCCCGGGGTTCCGGTTCCAGACCCTGTAAAAACTCTATTTAATGGCATGCGAATTGCAAAATCCTTGGCGCGTCGCGTCCCGACCAAGGGGCTAAATCAATATAAAATAGTAAATACAGCGTGTTGAGCAAAAATAGCCAAATGCGATTCACCACCAAAACAGCTGAATGCGGAAATCTATCGGCGGGATCGAGCCGAACGGCCCTCGTGGCCGAGGCGAAAGAACACGATCGCGAAGCCGCCTGCGATTGCCTGCAGCAACATGGGTTCGAGGTCGCGGTGGTCAACAGTGGTAAAGCCGCTGTGGCGCTGATCGTGCGGAATTCTTTCACGCTGGCGCTTGTGGACAGTGCCCTGAAAGACCTGACGGGCTTGCAGGTTCTGGAACGCATCAGGGACCTGCGCCCGCAATCCGATGTCATTCTCACAAGTTCCCGGCCGGATATTGATGAGGCGGTCGACGCCATTCGCCTGGGCGCAATCGATTACATGACCAAACCGGTGGATCCCGAAAGACTGAAGTTCTGCATCGGGCATCTGAGCGATCAAGATACGCGGCGGCACGCGCGCGGTCCGAACCGTGATGCGGATGCGACCATGGATAAATCTTTTCTCACCTGCAATCCGGGCGTGCTGCAATTGCTCGAAGCGGCAAGCATGGTCGCCGGCAGCAGGGCAACCATCCTGATTACGGGCGAGAGCGGTACTGGCAAAGAAGTTCTGGCGGCGTATATTCATCAAGCCGCCGGCCAGCCTGAACGGCCGTTTGTGGCCGTTAACTGCGCCGCTTTACCGGAAACGCTGATTGAGAGTGAGCTTTTCGGACATGAAAAGGGTGCTTTTACCGGGGCCGCCCAGAGCAAGGCCGGTAAATTCGAACAGGTTGGGGCCGGTACCCTTGTCCTGGATGAAATCGGAGACATGCCGCTGACCCTTCAACCGAAGATATTGCGTATTCTGCAGGAAAGACGGATTGAACGTCTGGGGGGGGCCACCGACCGGTCGTTTGAAGGGCAGGTTATCGCCATTACCAATCAGGATCTCGAAGCGGCCGTTAAGGACGGACGGTTTCGCGAAGATCTCTACTACCGAATCAATGTGGTGCCTTTTCACCTGCCCCCCTTGCGCGCGCGTCGGGACGACATCCCTCTTCTGGCCGGGCATTTCATCAACAAATATGCAAGGCTTTACGGTAAAACGTTCGAGGCGGTCAGCCCCCGGGTAATGGCGCGGATGAGGGCCGAGGAATGGAAAGGCAATGTGCGCGAACTGGAAAACCGGATAGAGCGATCGGTCCTGATG
>JAERRP010000709.1 GCA_016735415.1 Desulfobacterales bacterium
GTGTTGTCAATCTTTTTAAGGAGGCCTGTTATGCCCAAACGCACACGTACTACCATCGTCGGACTGCTGATAATGGCCCTTTGTCTGGTGCCTGCTTCCGCCCTGGCCCTGGACGATTCGGAAATTTATGTCTTCAAGAGAGCACCTCAGGGAGACACCATGGTGGGGGATCTGGTCATCATTCGGCCCATCGCCATTGCCTGCCTGGCACTGAGCAGTGCGACCTATGTGCTTGCCCTGCCGTTTGCCGCCCTGGGCGGCAACACGGATGAAGCCACGCAAAAAATGGTGAAAGATCCCTTCAACTATGCCTTCCGACGGCCGTTGGGCGATTTTTAAACGGCCGCCGCCGCCCGCACCCAGCGCCGGCGGGCGCGCGGCTTACAGGGTCTGACAGCTTATTGATCACCCTGCGGGTATCCTTCGGGAAACCTGCGGGGTGAAATGTATCCGGACCGCATCCGAGCACAGGAAAAATTAGGCCAAGGGGAGCACCCTGCTTCTGTTGGCCTTTTTGCGGATTTGACCGGCCGCCAAGATTACGTTTCGGGCCGGCCCCTTCCAGAATATGCGCGCCATCCACAAAGGAGGACAATGTGCCGGTAAACGTCGTTGAGCACCCCCTGATCAAGCACAAACTCGGGCTCATGCGGGAGGATGGTGTCACGGTGAAGGATTTCCGTGATATCGCTTCCGAGCTGGCAAGTTTGCTGACTTTTGAAGCCACCAAGGATCTGGAAACGGAACCCCGCACCATTCAGGGCTGGGCCGGGGAAGTGGCGGTGGAACGGATCAAAGGCAAAAAGATTACAGTGGTCCCCATACTGCGGGCCGGACTGGGCATGATGAATGGTGTCCTCAATCTGATCCCTTCCGCCAAGGTCAGTGTCGTGGGCCTCTATCGCAACGAGGAAACCCTGAAGCCGGTGCGCTATTACGTCAAAATGACAAGCAACATCGTCAAGCGTATTGCCCTGATTCTCGATCCGATGCTGGCCACCGGGGGGACGCTCATCGCCACGATCGATATGCTCAAGGAGGAGGGTTGTAAAAGTATCCGCGGAATTTTCCTGGTTGCATCTCCCGAAGGCCTCGAAAAAGTGACCAGGCAACATCCGGATGTGGATATCTATGTGGCCGCCATTGATGAAAAATTAAATGATATCGGTTATATCCTACCCGGATTGGGTGATGCCGGCGACAAGATTTTCGGTACCAAATAGGCGCCGTAACGTGCTTTGACCAAACACCGGCATCCGTCGCGGCCCAGGTCGGTGCCTGCTTATTTTTTTCCACGGCACTTAAAAGGAGGATGAATGCCCCGAAACCATGCCGCAACGGACTACGTTTTTTCCATTAAAGACAGCCTGATCGGCGCCCAGATGCTGTTTGTGGCTTTTGGCGCGCTCGTGCTGGTGCCCCTGCTGACGGGGTTGGACTCCAACGTGGCGCTTTTTACCGCGGGCGCGGGAACACTCGTCTTTCAGCTCATCACCAAACGGATGGTGCCGATTTTTCTGGCCTCCTCTTTTGCGTTCATCGCCCCGATTATCTATGGCGTGCAGACCTGGGGCATTCCTTCCACCATGTGCGGCCTGGCCGCCGCGGGGCTGCTTTATATCGTTCTGAGTCTCTGCATCAAGGTTTTTGGCGCCGGTTTTCTGCACCGCATATTGCCGCCGGTGGTGGTGGGACCCGTGATCATGGTCATCGGCCTTGTGCTGGCACCGGTGGCGGTCCACATGGCCATGGGGCGAACCGGCGATGGCGCGGCCTGGCTGGTGCCGGAGAAGACCGCCATGATCGTGGCCGGCGTAGCGCTTCTGACCACGATATTTACCTCGCTGTTGGGCAAAGGCTGGTTCAAGCTGCTTCCCATTCTTATCGGTGTGGCGGCCGGCTATATCACCGCACTGATTCTGGCCATCGGCAACGTTACCGGCAAAGATTTCGTCAAAGAACCCGGCGTTCATCGCACCATGATGGGGGACGGTATCGCGACCTCGCTGGCATCTTTCCTGGGCGGCCCGCCGAACACGACCTACTCCGAGGTTACCGGAGCCGTAACGCTGACCCGTGCCTTCAATCCGGCCATCATGACCTGGGCGGCCATCTTTGCGATTGCACTGGCCTTTATCGGGAAAGTCGGGGCGCTGCTGCAGACCATTCCGGTGCCGGTCATGGGCGGCATTATGCTGCTGCTGTTCGGTGCCATCACGGTCGTTGGCCTCAATACGCTGGTGCGGGCCGGTGAAGACCTTACCGAACCGCGCAACCTGTCCATCGTTGCCCTTATCCTGGTTTGCGGTATCGGCGGGATGGTTCTGCCTTTGGGGAAATTCACCCTGGGCGGTATTGGCATGGCAGGCATCATGGGGGTCATTCTCAATCTGATATTGCCCCGATCCAAATAGGGGCACAATAAAGGGAACAGGCCTTTTTTTTATCGCGGCCGATTTCCCTCCACCCAATTCAGACCGCCGCGAGCCGGGCAATTCATGCTATCGCGATGACTGCGGAGGAAGTGGATTTAATGTCCAACCAATGCCAGTATCACCCCCACCATCCGGCCCAATGGTTTTGCGAGCGTTGCCAGATCTACCTGTGCCGGGGTTGTGCGACCGAACGGGATCGGGGCGGTCTCCATGCCGGTGAGAAGCTCCACCTCTGCGCCAAATGTAATCTGCCGGTCGAATGGCTGGGCATTTCCAGCGTGGTGGACCCGTTCTGGCGTCGGTTGCACCGCATTTTCCTCTATCCTTTCGGGCTGCAGCCCCTGATCCTGATGACGGGACTGGCTCTGGCCAGCGTCATTTTTGCGGAATTGGGCCTGATCGGAGTGATTGGCGCCATCCTGATCTGGGGTGTGCGCGTGAAGTATTCCTATGAAGCGCTGAAGTACTCTGCGCGCGGGGATCTGCGGCCGCCTCCGATTAATTCCCGAACGATCAGCGAAGATTTCAACCAGGTTTTTAAACAGTTTGCAGTGTTTTTCTTCATCGCCCTCGCTTTTTTCCTGATCAGCGCCAAGCTCGGAGGCTTTTTTGGCATTGCCTTTTTAATTTTTGTGTTCTTCTTCCTTCCGGCCATCTTCATCCTTCTGGTTACGACCAACAGTGTTCTTCACGCCGTCAACCCCCTTTTGTTCGTTCAACTGGCAATCCGGATCGGATGGGGCTATCTGTTGATGTACTTCTTTTTGATTCTTCTCTATATTGCCCCGGGCGCACTGAATTACTATGTCGTTCAATACCTGCCACCGGCACTGCATGCCTTTCTCGTCAGTATCGGTTTGACTTATTATTCCATCGTTTTCTACCATTTAATGGGTTGCGTGCTGCTGCAGTACAGCGACGCCATCGGCTATCAGGTGGAATTTCCCGATTTTCATGACCCCCAACAAGCCGGTCCGTCGGCGCCGGCCAGCGAGGTCGACCGGTTGATGGTGCAGATCGATCCCATGGTCAAGGAGGGGCGTCTGGAGGAAGCGGTGGGAACGGTCAAAAAGGCCGTCGACGCGGGGCGGGTGAACGCTGTGGAAGTACGCGAACATTACTACAAACTCCTGAAAGCGGCCGGCCGCACGCAGGAGATGGTCAGCGAAGGCCAATTGCTGCTGGATCAGTTTACCAAGGCCGCCTTTGTTTTATTTCCATCTCATCTGTC
>JAERRP010000678.1 GCA_016735415.1 Desulfobacterales bacterium
CCCGGCCACCAACCATGAACTGGAGGCGGATATCCGCCATGAAAAATTCAGAGAGGATCTTTTTTACCGTTTAAACATCATCAAAATTCTAATTACGCCGCTACGCGAACGACCCGAAGATCTGCCGGCCCTGATCGAGCACTTTGTCAATGAATACGCCTATCAGTTTCAGGCCGGACGCGTTAACAGCCCGAACAATCGTTTGATCGCCAAACTGTGCGAATACCATTGGCCTGGAAATGTGAGGGAACTGCAAAATGTATTGAAACGCGGTTTTGCTCTGGGAAACTGGGATGAAATCATAGATGAATTGTTCAGCCATGAGCCCCTTACCAATTGTGCGCCAGGCCCGGCCGCGCGGTCGAGCAGGTTCCCGATCCTCAACGGTGTTGTCGGCATGGACCTTGATTCGATTAATCCCGACGAGATTTCCTTGAAAGAAATTACGCGTTCAGTTCAGGACAGGGTGGAGCGAGAGGTGATTTCATATGTATTGGACAAATCCGGATGGAATCGAAGCAAGGCCAGCCGGATATTGAAGATCAGCTATAAAGCACTGCTTTATAAGATTAAGGACCTTAACATACAAGTGCCCGTTTAACAGACTGTTGAACTACTTCACCAGCCTCAAGTTACCACCTGAATCTTGCATATTAAAGCTTCCTACGCGTGCAAAATCCAGGTACCACGATCACACCTTTAACAACCTTATTCGCAGTTGTGGTTGCGATCAATCAGAATACTCTCCACCCGGTCTTCCCGGGCTTCCCGGGGGATGGGGGGGGGATTCTGTAGGTGTGATACGCTCCGAAATAGCCGTCAGTATCTTAATAATCTGCTTGTTTTGTTCTATAATCCGGTCATATCGGTTCAATAGCGCTTCCTGCCTGGCAATCATTTCCTGATTCTGGTCGTAGATCAACCCGAGCGACCGGGCAGTATACAACGACCCCAGGGCCGCCTGCCGGGTGGGATAATCCGTTCCGACCGAACTGCTGGGCGCTGGAATCATGGCCTCGAATTCGCTGTCCAGCGATTTGATCAATTGTTGCATCGGGTCGGCATAAGTAACGGGGATATAACCCAACAGGCACACGATCGTGAGATAAAGAAAGCGCAGTTTCATATCAGCACCTCATTTAATCAGGATAAGAAAGTGTAAAATCTTAATTTGGCTTCATATCTTCTTCTCAGGGACAAAAACAACTTTCCAATCGGCATACGACCCGGCGGTTTCGAACGATTCGTATTCTTTGGGGAAGTTGCCGCTCTTCAAAGGCCGTCCCTGATGAGGGCTGTAGACACCCTTGATGCCTCCCCCCGCATCCTGGATCAAGACCCAGTTGTCGTTGCCGGTCAGGGGGTCTTTGTACCATTTGCGCAGGTGACGACGCACTTGCGGATACCGCGGGTCCTTCAATAGATCCCCAATAGCGTGTGGGTATTGTTTGCTCTGGCCCGCTGGCGGGTTTTCGTAATAGGATTCGATCGCTTCTCGGATTTGGTTGCCGCGATAAAGCAGTTCGGCTTCGCGTTCACGTTGGACAATCGTGCTCCAGTAGCGATTGGCCGCCGTCATGGCAATTCCGGTGATGGCGACAGCCAGGAGCACGCCGATATACGAAAACCCGGAGTGCGTTCGCAAGAAACGCAATCTCGGCGTTATGCGGCACCTCTCGTCATTGCGGCGTATCTCCATGTACGCCTCATTCCTCAAGGTTTGCATGCCTTGATTTTGCGCTTTTTGCGAACGCACTCCCGTTTTTTTTCCAATATTTAAACGTATCAATTGGTTTTTGCCCGACGACTTTTGTCGTTGCGGCATACTTGAATGTACGCCTCGCGCCTCAGGGCTTGCCCGCCTTGAACTTGCACTTCCTGCAATGTCGATCGACATCGAATTTTGGATAATGTTTGCATGGCCTAGTTCAACCCTGCACAGTGTCTTTTTTCAGCAATCAGGAAGTCTAATTCCCGGGCTCGACGTTGCACTACGTCTTCGTTCACTGCGGTGCATTGGAGCCTTTAAAGATGTCCCTCTCACAATGTTTATCTGTGTTAATCGGTGTAAATCTGCGGCTATAAGCCCGTCACCATTCGTTATAAGGCGCGCCATCAAGGCTGACCGTGTTGCTGCCGCTGTGGACGTCGTAAACATTTCCCTCGGCAAAACCCTCCGGTGGAATGGTGATCCAGGTATTGGATTGGCCGGTAAAGGGATCCAGCGGCAACTGGCGGATGTATTTTTTGTCCACCAGGTCCTGCAACACATCCGGATAACGGCCATTGTCGGCATAATGCTGATCGATGATGTCACGCATAACGAAAAGTGAACGTCTCAGACTGGTTTCCTTGGCCCGTATCAGCTGGCGTTGAAAACCGGGCATGGCCATGGTGGCCAGAATACTGATAATGGCCACGACAATCATCATCTCGATGAGCGTGAAGCCATGCGCCAATTCCTTACGGTTGTTGATAGATAATTTCGTCAGCTGCATTTTAAATCTCAAATTATGATTCTTCTCCAAATTAGTTGGAGAAGAGGGTTCCAGGATTCCAGGGGTCAAGGGTTCAAGTGAATGCAAACGGCTTGATGCAGATAACATAATCACT
>JAERRP010000719.1 GCA_016735415.1 Desulfobacterales bacterium
CCGTGGGAAGAGGAGCTAACCGACTACCCCCCTTAAAGAATTATCTTTTTATTCTTTGGCCGTACCCGCATTGGAATTCACAGGTCGCACAGTCACCGGGGCAACGGTAGCCGCCGCTGACGCCGCACGTGATACCGCAGTTGCCGCAGCCTTGAGGCTGGGGCGCACCGCTGCAGCTGAGTCTGAATCCTATACCGTCGGAGTCGAATTTTATGGGTTGGACCATTTGCAGCAGTTTTTTATTGATGATGTATTGAAACTCTCCGATTTCAAACACCTGGTCCGATTTCCGGACCTCCTCCAATGCCACACCGAATGTGCGGATACCACACCCGCCCAGTCGAACAAAAATGCGAATAGGCAAATTTTCTTTGTCCTTGAGATAGTCGGCCACCATTTTTGCGGCTCTTGGCGTCACTTCGAGCATCTATTAACATCTCCAGCCTGAGCAAGAATTCTGTCCATCTTCCTGTCAGAAGTTATCGCAATTATGTTCATTATTTTGAAATAGGCAAGGATATGCGGTTTGGCCGGCGGCGTTGTGGGGTCTGAAAATAACAGGCAAACCCTTTCAAGCCGGCCGGCCTCCGATATATCGTGGGATGGGCTAATCGCCCTGGTCTCGGTTTTGAAACTATTCCTATTAATAGAGATGGTTAGACAAAATGTTCAACATTGATCCATGGCACGAATGTTGTACTGTCCTTTGGATGAGCCAAACATCATTGCGCACGCCATGAGCATATTTCATCCTGAATGGAAAACGTCGAAATGAAATGTATGTGGCCAGACAAAGCGGGGGCTTTCGCCAGGGACCCCAGGCCAGGCGATGCCCTGAGGTGGGAATATGTCTGTGAAACATGCGGGGCCAAATTCAGCGTCGCCGTCCCAAAGGGCCCGGCGCAGGAGCGTGCGCTGAAGTGCCCGGCCTGCGGCACTCCGCACATTCGCAAGCGGACAACCTACTGCATGGAGGAAGCGGCCTGCGGCGGCTGATAGGGCCGGAACGGAGGCCGTGAGCCTCCTTTTTATCCTTTTGCAGGGCGTTTAATTCCCAGTTTGGCCATTTTCGACTCCAGGGTCGTTGGTTTGAGGGACAATACTTCAGCGGCTCCGTTTTTGCCGCGAACCCGCCAGTTCGTCAGATCGAGGATTTGCAGAAGATGGTCTTTCAGGGCCTGATCCAATGTTTTGATCTGATGATGCATGGCATTCGGGTTCCCCGGCAGTTCAATCTGAAGCGCTTTGCCAGTGGTGATAATCATGGCCCGTTCGATAAAATTCTTTAATTCACGAACATTGCCGGGCCAATTGTAGTTTTGCAGGACCTGCATGCTGTTACGGGGAATGGTCTCAATGCGTTTGCCCATCTTTTCGCAGAAGCTTTTTACGAAAAACCAGACCAGTGCGGGGATATCATCGCGGCGCTCGCGCAGCGGCGGCATGACAATCGGGAAAACATTCAGGCGGTAGTACAGGTCCATACGAAAGTCGCCGGTGTGAACGGCCTGAAGCAGATCGCGATTGGTGGCTGCGATCACACGCGCATCCGAGGTGATGGTCTTGTGGCCGCCCACGCGCTCGAACTGCCCCCGCTGGAGTACCCGTAGCAGTTTGGCCTGCAGCGGCAGTCTGAGTTCTCCGATTTCATCCAGAAAAAGCGTGGCGCCGTCGGCCAGTTCGAAACGCCCGATGCGTTTGGATTCAGCTCCGGTATAGGCGCCTTTTTCATGGCCGAAGAGCTCGCTTTCCACCAGGTTGGACGGCAAGGCGGCACAGTTGACGGTGACCATGGTGCGCCTCCGGCGCTTGCTGAGTTTATGGATCGCCTGGGCCATGATTTCTTTGCCGGTTCCGGTTTCGCCCAGCAGCATCACCGTGGTGTCTGTGGTGGCCACCTGTTCCGCCTGACTCAAAACATGTTTGATGGCGTCGCTTTGGCCGATAATCTCTTCATGGGCGAACTGCAGGCTGATCTCTTCGCGCAGAAACATGTTCTCCGCTTCGAGCCGATCTTTGAGAATCTGTATCTCTAAAAAGGCTTTGTGCAGTTTTTGCTCGGATTGTTTGCGCATCAGTGCATTGGCAAATACCACGCCAAGCAGATTGAGCCGCTGAACCAACACTTCCGGCCAGTGACGTTCGGTCGATAGTGAGGCAAAGCCAACGACGCCAAGGAAGGCCCCCCCCACGGCCAGGGGAATGAGGACACTCGATTTTACACCTGCTCTGATGCAATAGGCTTTTTCGATGGCGGCTTCCTCAGGCAGTTCATCTACGTTGGACATGACAATGGGTTCGTACTTCAGCAGCTTTTGCGTATACCAGGGTTGCTGCTCATTCAGAATCAGATCCGGCATGGGCGTGACGCCCGACAGGGCAAACGCATGGGTCACCCTGAGCCGGGTTCGCTCCTCACTGAACTGGGCCACACTGCATCGATCGATCTGCAACACTTCGGCAATACGTTCCAGTCCGTTTTCGATTTCCGGGTCGATCTGATCGGCCGGCAAGTTGACAAAGCGTGTCGATACATCGGCCAGCAGTGTTTCAAATTGAAGTCGCTCCTGGATGGATCTGCTGGTTGCTTGTTGAAAATCAGCCGTGCGGCTAATCGTTGCCGGCAGCCGCGATCGCATTTCCTATTTGCGGTCATTCGATGACATGCTGAACTGGACTCCGGTATTCAACGTTAAAGCCGCCCTGGGATTACTAACAGGCCTGTGAGCGCCGTTCGCAAATACCCATTTTATAGAGACAATCCGGCCGTTTGGCAAGAAAATTACACGATATTTCGGATGATCATCCGAAATATCGTGCGAATAAACCGTATCACTAACGTCCTTTCCGAAACAAATACGCAAAAAATAACAATAATTACCGATAGAAAGAAAAGATTGAGTTCGATCAAAGAACGGCATGAAAATTGTACTATATAGAGAGTTGCCCGACACTCTCCTTAAAAATAAAAAAAGTCCTTCTTTTTACGCTAACGCTGATGGGACCGTGAAAAACCGCCACTGTCGTCACTCCGGCCAGGGCGAAATAACGCGTGTCCATTAAAACCGGTAACGACTGGGTTCCGGCCTCCGCCGGAATATCTTTGGATCAAGATTTCAGCCTTTTTGGGGTTCAATAAACGACAACCTGAATTGAGCGATTGTTGGCTCGATCTGCGCCGATCTCTTGCGCATCAAGACCTTGGCCCATCTCGTTGCCAAAAATCGCTCAACCCGGGTACAACAAAGGAGAGAACGCATGGGTCTCGACAAAGACGTTCAAGTGTTTCCGACGACCATCTGGTCTGCCGGTGCGGGTTGTCACGGCAGCTGCGGGCAAAAACTTTACGTCAAGGACGGCAGGCTCATCAAGGTCGAAGGCGATGAAAACGCCTCCTGGAACCAGGGCCGCGCCTGCCCGCGCGTTCTGGCGCTGACCCAGTACACCTATCATCCCGACCGCATCACGACCCCGCTCAAGCGGGTGGGCGAACGCGGCCAAGGCAAATTCGAGCCCATCTCCTGGGATGAAGCCTTTGACACCTGCGAGGCCAAACTTAAAGCAATCCGCGATAAGCACGGTGCCGAAGCGGTGGTGTTTGCCCAGGGCACCGGCCGGGACATTGGCGGCCCCATCTCGTTTCTGTGTTACAACTACGGCAGTCCCAACTGGGTGCAACTGGGGCTCTCCGGTCAATCCTGCTACACGCCGCGCCTGGGCGCCATGAAAGCCACCATCGGCGATTTCTGCGTCATGGACGCCTCCCAGTTTTCCGCCCAACGATACGATGACCC
>JAERRP010000715.1 GCA_016735415.1 Desulfobacterales bacterium
AAGCAAGAGATTGACTGTTCCCGGGCCCAGCAGACCGGCCACCGCCATCGCGGCTACAATTTCAGGAAAAGCGAAAAAAATATCGGTAATACGCATGAGGCATTCATCGACGTATCCGCCGGCATAACCGGCAACCAACCCGGCCCAAACGCCCAAAAGGCAGGAGATGATCACCACGGCTGCGCCCAACCCGATGGATGCCCGAGTCCCGAATAGTATTCGCGATAGCAGACACCGACCCAATGTATCGTTGCCCAACGGGTACTGCCATGACGGCGGAGCCAGCCTGAAAGCCAGATCGGTTCGGACGGGATCGCGGGGACAAAGCCACAGCCCCAGTAAAGCCGCGACGATGACTAATATGACGGCCATCCACGCAGCAGTTAAAAGCGGGTTGTTTGCCATGATGCGAAAGAATCGTTTGACCGTTGATATATCGCCGATCGGGTTTTTACTGCCGTTGGGTCGATTCATTGCAGACGAATCCGGGGGTCGAGATAGAGACAGACGATATCGACCACAAAATTGATCAGTACAAAGATGCCGGCCGTAAATAGCACCAGTCCCTGTATGAGGGGATAATCCCGGTTGCTGACGGCGCTGACCATTAAATCCCCCAGCCCCGGCCAGGCAAAAACGGTTTCAGTCATCACGGCGCCCTCCAGAATCATGCCGAATTCGATCCCCACTACCGTAACTACCGGAATGAGCGCATTTTTGATAATATGAATAGCGAGTGCCGACGTTTTTCCAACACCCCTGGCACGCAAGGCGATTAAAAATTCCGCTTGCATGGCCTCGATAATTGCCGTTCGCAAAATTCTTGTGGTGCAGGCCGTCAACGCCGTGCCCAGGGTCAGGGCCGGCAGGATCAGGTGGTGCCAATCGCCGCGGCCAAAACTGGGAAGCCATTGCAGTTTTACGCTAAACCACAGAATCAGCAACAGCCCAAACCAGTAATTCGGCATGGAAACACCCAATACGGAAACAGCCACCCCCATGGAGTCGATCCATGTTCGTCGTTTGATCCCGGCCAGTACGCCCAGGGGCAGGGATATGGACAACGCCGCGACGATCGCCCATACGGCCAGCTCGACGGTCCGTAGAAACCGTTTCTTGATCAACGGCCACACCGGTGTTTCCTCCACCAGCGAGTGGCCGAAATCGAGGGCGACGATATGCCTCAACCATTGGCCGTATTGGAATAGGAAGGGTCGATCCAGTCCTTCCTTTTTCCGAATCCAATCGATGGTCTCCCGATCCGCTCGAATCTCTTCGCCATATCGGGCCACGGCCACTTCAAGGGGCGCATCGCCGGGCGCCACCATCATCATGGCATAGGTGATAAAGGTTGCCCCCAGGAATACAAAAACAGCGGTGACGGCACGTTTGCACAAAAAGGGTAACATCGTAAGTCATCCCTTTCCCGTGTGAGTATCGAACCGATGGCAAAACACCACATGTCCTTTTCTGATGCGACTTTCCCGGGGAGGGGTCGTGTGGCACACAGCCATTTTTTTAGGACAACGGGGATGAAACACACAACCCGAAGGCGGTGCTTGCAGCGATGGAATCTCTCCTTGGAGCAAAATGCGTTTGCCTTGCCAAAGTCCGGGTTTCAGCGCGCTGGACAAAAGCGCCTGGGCGTATGGATGGCAGGGATTGGAAAAAAAAGCGTGAGCCGGTGCTTTCTCGACGATGGTTCCCAGATACATCACCGCCACATGGGTTCCGATTTTCTTGGCCAGCGCCAGATCGTGGGTGATTAAAAAATAGGTCAGTTGAAACCTTGCTTTTATCCGGCAGAGCAGGTCCATCACCCGATGTTGGGCGATGGCATCCAGGGCGGTCACCGGTTCGTCCAAGATCAGCAGGGCCGGCCGGGTCGATAATGCGCGTGCAATGCATGCGCGCTGATTTTGCCCGCCGGATACCTCCGAAGGACGGCGTTTTAGCAGCTCGGGCGAAAGACCGGTCTGGATGGCAAGTTCCCGGACAGCCGCGTCGCATTCGGTCTTTCCGACGCCCTTGGCCCTCAACGGCTCCGAAATGGATTGCCCCAGAGAAAAAGAAGGGTTTAAGGATGCCGCCGGCGTTTGAAAGATCATCTGTGAATTGGCCCTGAGCATTTGATGGATCGCGTCGTTGCTCTTTTTTATCACACGGCCGTTAAATACGATGCTTCCGTTGTGAAACCGATGGAGCCCGAGTATGGCCCATGCCAGGGTGGTTTTTCCCGAACCGCTCTCACCCAGCAGGCAGAAGGTTTCATTGGCATGAATATCCACACTGATATCGCGAACGGCACAATACGACTGTCCATGGAAAATGGAACCGGAACGATCTTTAAATTTGACGGACAGGTTGCGAATACTCAACATGGAAACACAATTATTTTTTTCTCCGGCCGTTACCGGGCACTTGAAACCAATGCGCGGGTGTAAGGATGCACGGGGCCATCGAAGATTTCCCGAACGGTTCCCGTTTCTACGATCCGGCCCGCTTTCATGACGGCCACGCGGTCGCATATCTCCGCTGCGAGAAACAGGTCGTGGGAGATCAACATAATGGCGGTGCCGCTTTTTTCTTTCAATCGGCGGATGGCATCGAGGACCTGGAGGCAAACGGTGGGATCGAGCGCGGATGTGATCTCGTCCAGAATCGCTACCGCAGGCCTTGTCGAAAACACCATGGCCAACTTCCCCCGCTGCAGCATACCGCGACTCCATTCATGGGGATACTGACGGCAACGCTTGCGGGCCGATGCGATTCCCACGGCATCGAGAAACCTTTCTATTTTTGAAAAACCCGCCTTGCGCCCACGCGATGTCGACTTTTCCTGAGATAAAAGGACTTCCCGAAACTGATACCCCATCGTAAATACAGGGTCCATTGCACTTTCAGGGTTTTGGAGCACCAGGGCGATCTTCTTTCCTCGAAGTGCCCTCATCTGTTTTTGTGTTTTCACCGTAAGTTCCCGGCCGTCCAGCAAAATGGAACCGGCGCGGACGGCGGCAGGGGACTCCAACCGCAACAGCGAACGGGCGAAGAGACTTTTACCGGAGCCCGATTCACCCACAAGGCCGAGAATCTCCCCGCGTCTCAAGGTCAGGTCGATACCC
>JAERRP010000341.1 GCA_016735415.1 Desulfobacterales bacterium
TAACCATCGTTGCGTAAATTTTCTCCGACATATTCTGGCATTTGCTGTGGCAGGCCATAATATCCCGGAAGAGATGGGTAAGCGTCATTTGTGAATATGTTTCCAGTTCGCAGGAAAGGTAGTTTTTAAATGACGCCATTGCGGATGTTTTGTTTAGGTCTTCAATTGGACGGCCGTGGGCCATGAGGGCCGGATATTTTCTCATTATCTCGTTTTGCCACCCCAATTGAATAGACACCATTTCGCCGATCATCTGTATGACCTGAGGATTTTCATGAAGCGGCAGAATTTGATTTTCCATTCGCGCGTATTTAAGGGTCATCAGATTTAAGCCATCCGCTTCTGCCTTTTCGAGATCATGGAGATAACTTTCCAGTGTACCCTCAGACCACGCCTCAACCTGGGAGGAGCGAAAAGCCTGGAATCCGTCGGCGTCACTCTGGCAGGCTGCAGGCTGATCAGCCCTTACCGTGACAAACATCTTTAGCTCCTTGTCAAGTATATGTTTGATTAACACTTTTTTTTGCATACAAATTTCTCCTATTCCCTGTCATATTTAAGATTGCCGGTACCATTCCCAGGTTCTTCGCATTCCTTCTGAAAAGGGCGTGTACCGATAATCAAGTGTTTGCTGAATCAATAAGCCGGAATAGATCAGGTGGCTGTCCAGAGGAAAGGGGAGAGGAATCCTCCGGCTATCAATGGAAGCCATACTCATGTGCCGGGTCTGGATGTTCAGGCCGGTCACCAATTCAAAAACTTCAATTAATCTGCCGTAAGAAATAAGCTCCGGACCGGCAAGGTTATATGCGTGGTTGAACGTGTCCGTGTTCCCTATACATTGAATTAAAATTTGTACGGCGTCCCATACGGAAACGAACTGGAATAAAGGAAGATCCAATTCGGGAAGAACCACGGGCTTCCCATTGGTAATTAAATCGAAAAAATAACTCTCGCGAGGCGCGTAATTGTACTTGCCGAAAATAACGGCCGGTCGCAGGAACGTATATGGGATATGGTACTGTCTGCAATGGGTGGATACGAATTTTTCGGTCAACATCTTATTATACCCGTAGCCGGCTGCCATGCCAAGTTCCGGTTGGGGTCCAGTCAGTTTTGGGCTGTTTTCTTTGATAGGCAGGTCACGGGTCTGCCTGTATATTGAAACTGTACTGATCAGAATGTAGTGTTTTATAGATTTATAGTTTAGCGCAGACAGCAGGCATCTTGCATCCTGAGGAGTGTATGCGCAAAAGTCAATCACCGCATCCCACTTGATTTTTGGCAAATACTTTTTTAAAGCAGACATGTCAGTGCGGTCGCAGATAATTTCTTCTACTCCCTCTATATCCAAAGGGTTATTTCCCCGGTTTATAATGTAAATATGATACCCCCTGTCGCGGTAAAACGTTTCCGTGAAAACCCGGCCGTAAAAGTAACTGCCGCCGATGACTAGAATATTCTTTTTCATGGTTGCTTTCTAAATAGCATCAAGGTTATCCGACCCATACATTTCGCCGTCGCAGGCACCGGTCCTGTATCCGGGCCTGCACCTCCGGACCGTGATCCATGATAAAAGAACTCCCGCTGAGGCTCAACCCCTGACGGACAAGCTCATTTATCAGGATTGCGCTAATTATCTCAATAAGTTCTCTTTTTTTTTCAAAGTTCAGTTCGATGGTAAGAGAGGAAATTTTTGCGTATATCTTTTCTCCAAGAATCGGCAGGTTTTTCAGTGCTCGGTGCATCCATTTGTAAAACGGTGTATATTTACGGTTTAAAAGGAAGACCAATGAAATCGCATCGGCGATGAACTTAACCTCGGCATACCGAGTGGCGAACAGTTCTCCCCGGTGAACCAAGCGTTGAAAATTGTACTGTCCCGCCTGACCGATGGTCATGCATCTAGAGGCAATCTTTTTAAGCCTGACATCATCTGGATAAAATGACAAAAGTTTTTTCCGATGTCGGGTAAATTCACCGGGACCATCCATAAAAATCTCGCCGTTCGTACATGCTGCAAGAGAATTTTCAGGGAGCATCAGCCACTCGTCATAATCTTCAGGGATGTGTTCCCGGCCCGTGAACGTCTGATAGAAGGAGATAATCTCGAAGACACCGACGCGTTTACTGCCCCACTGGCCTGTTTTTCGGGGTCCGTAACCCTCAAATATGTCCGGCAACTTGTCGTAGGCCTGTTGTAATCGTTGACCGTAAACATCATAGTCTTCTTGAAGAAGCCAGATACAAAATCCGGGGCCCCAGTCATGATCCTGAGAGATTTTGTCGTCAAATCCGTAACACTCCGAACCATCCCCCGCCAAGCCAACAGCAATACGATCCATACCATGACCGAGTTCATGTTTAAGCATCGGAAAGCCATGGGCATTAAAAAATTTCCTGGACAACTCAAGTCCGTTCATTACACCAGTCTCTGGTTGACCGTAATCGCCCTGATATTGTTCTTTACAAGGCAGAATTGTTCTTTTTCTCCTGCTGCCATGTATAGCTTTGCCGCTTTCTCATACCATTCGGTGGCTTTGACTGGATCTCCTCTCATGGCGTAAATGTAGCCGACATTACCGAACTGATCGGCAAGGCCGGCCTGGTACTTTTCCTTCCGGAAGCAGGATATCGCTTGGTAGTAGCTGCCCAAGGCTTCATTATACTCCTTTAAGTCACGATACACCGAACCGACATTGCCGAACTGGTGCCCGCAGCCGAGTTGGTCACCGGTGCTGCCATAAACGACGGCGGATTCTTTAAAACTGGTCAGGGCTGCATTGAGCCAGCCGAGTGCAACCTGTATATGACCAATATTGTTTAGTATTTCGGCTCTGATCGCCGTGAGGCCGGCAACATCGGTCCGTTTCAAAGCGGCCGACAATTTGTTCAATGCCCCTTTAAGATCGCCGTTGTTTTTGCATCGTTCCGCTGCTTTATTTAGAGAGACAATCTCATCCAGACAGATTTTTTCAGTGCCCTCGCTCTGCGTTGCCATCGCTGGCACTCCGTTTCGTAAAAAGTGATTCGTGATGCCTTATTGGCCGACAAACTCAGGTTTGCGCTTCTCAATAAAAGCCCTTTGCCCCTCTTTGAGGTCTTCGCTATTGAAACCTTCCGCCATTAAAGCTTTGGCCTCATTCATGTCAACTTCCGAAAGCATCACTGAGTCTCCAATCATATTTAAGATCCTTTTGGCCCCTTTAAGGGATAACGGTGCATTTGCGGAGATCTTTTCAGCCACACCGAAGGTAACAGACAATAGGTCTGAACGGGGAACCAGATAATCCACCAGCCCCATCTCCTTTAATTCTGTTCCCTTGTACGCACGCGCCGTAAAAAATATTTCTCTTGTCTTTCCAAAACCCAAAACTTCTACAAACTGTCGCAATCCCTCAGGATG
>JAERRP010000549.1 GCA_016735415.1 Desulfobacterales bacterium
GGGGTAAAGGCCTGTTTAACGATTAAAGCCAGGGCCGCCGGTATTGCGGCGATGTTAAGAACAAGAATAATCAGGGCACCGGCCATGTAAAAAACAATCATTATGGGTACCAGAACACCGGTGACTTTGCCGATGTTTTTAATTCCGCCCAGGATAACCACGGCCGTAAAGATCATCAGGATGATGCCGGTGACGTAAAAGGGCACATGAAAGGTGGCTTCAACGGCATCGGCTACCGAGTTGGATTGGACCATGTTCCCGATCCCGAAGGCGGCCACTGCGGCGAAAATCGCAAAAATGGTCCCCAGCCATTTCCAGCCAATTCCTCTGGAGATGTAGTACATGGGCCCGCCGCTCATGGTCCCGTCTTCATCCACCTTACGGTATTTAACCGCCAAAACGGCTTCGCTGTATTTGGTGGCCACCCCCCCCAGTCCGGTGACCCACATCCAAAAGAGAGCGCCCGGGCCGCCGGCCGCAATGGCGGTGGCCACGCCGGCGATATTGCCGGTACCCACCGTGGCGGACAGCGCCGTCATCAATGCTTGAAAATGGGTGATGTCACCGGGTTCATCGGTCTCTTCTTTTCTTTTGACCAGCGCCAGGTAAAGTGAATGCCATAGTTTTCGAAACTGTAACCCCCGCAATGCAATAGTCAGCCAAAACCCGGTCCCCACCAGAAAAATCAACATGGGCGGACCCCATGCAAACGCGCCCACTTTGCCAACTAATCCTTCAAAGGATATTAGTAGCCCCTCCATCGCATCCTCCTTATTGTCGCCTTTTTTGTTAGTGTCCTAATTTTAAACGCAAATATCACTATTCTTTGGGGATCTGGTATTCGATGCTATAGGTTACGATGGCCCCTTTGGAATATTTCCATATTTCGATGGGCGCCAAAACATCACCGTGATCATCGAAATCAACCGATCCTGATGCGCCTTCGTAGTTAATCGCCTGCCCTTTTTCCAACAACTCAAAGGCCTGTTTGAATTCACCGGGCCCAGTGAACTTCCCAGGCGGATTGGCCACCTGCCGTAGCTGATCCCGAATGTTCTTGGAGGTCAACGGCAGACCTTTTGCTTTGGCTGCATAGGCGGCCAGCCCGATGACAGCCGTGGCGTCATACGCATTGGCGATAAAGGGGATCGTGGGCAGCGTGCCAAACGCAGCTTTATAATCGGCATTGAAATTGGCAAAGAACTCGCCACCCGCTACGCCCGGAGCGGTTCCCATCATACCCTCGAGATTTTCCACACCAACCGCATTGGCGAGTTCCTCGGATTTGCTCCCGTCGCAGAATAGAAAGTGTTTGGCACTAAAGCGTTCAATGGCCTCTTTTACGTATACTTTTGCATGTTCGGGGTAACTGAAAACGCAGAGAACATCCGACTTCCCGGAAATGTAAGGCTTGGTGGAAAACACCGGGGTGAAGGCGTTGTGCAGATCGGCGCGGTAAGATTTAGCCACCTTCTCGCTGTGGGGGATCATGGTAAAGACGATTCCTCCGCGTTTTTGAAAGGATCTCCGGAACTGTTGGGCCAGTCCCTGGCCGTAAGCGTTGTTGACATACATCACTGAAGCGGTCTTATACAGGCTGGCGGCCAGTTTGCCCAGTACCACGCCTTGGAGGGCATCGGAGGGGCAAGTCCGAAACAGGAAATCCTTCTTCTTATCCTCCGGTAAAACCGAAATGAAGGGGGATGTTGATCCCGGGGAGATCATCAGTATATCGTTCGGACAGGTAACTGATTCGGCAACCGGCACGGTCACACCGCTTGAGCCGGACCCCAAAATGGCGGCGACCTTGTCCGTCTCCACCAACTTGCTGGCCGCCTCTATCGCTTTTTTGGCGTCGGTCCCACTGTCCTCATGGATAAACTGGATTTCGAAGCCGGCCGAAGCCAGCTGTTTGGCGGCTAATTCGGCCGCATTTTGATGGTTGGTGCCCCACTCTTTTAAAGCACCGCTGTGGTCAAAAAGTGTTCCGACCTTCAGATCCTGACCCATTGCAACCGACGTAATGGACGCACAAACCAAGGTCATCAAAAAAAATACGAGTCGTCTTTTCATCACAACCCCTCCTTTTCAAAGGGTATGGGTTTTCAGATAAAGTTTTTGGCAAGAACAGAGGGAAAGAGGCGTATGATAAAATGTCGACGACTGATAGCGCAGCCAAAAACTTTAGCTGGAAGGCTAAATTAAAGAAGCGTATCTATAGGCGTATATTCAAGACTGAAGGCATCCGAAACCCCCTTATAGGTAACTTTGCCTTTCACCACGTTGGCACCCAGCTTGATTTCATGATTCTCTTGCATCGCCT
>JAERRP010000634.1 GCA_016735415.1 Desulfobacterales bacterium
AGTTCGATATCAAATGAGAACGTCCTTACCTTGGTTTCCAGAAGTATTTGTCTTAAAAGTTTGGCATTAAAGGCCTTGAGACCACATTGCGTATCGGTGATTTTTCCTGTCTGCGGAAACAGTTTTGAAAATACAAGTCCCCGCAAGCCGACCATTCGGCGATCGAACTCCGTCAGCCCTTGCACTGCCCCATTCTTCCCCCAGGGACCGCGACAAATACTTCCGGCGTCATAGCGTGACGCAATCGTAAGCATGGTTTTATCGTCCTGTTTTCCCAGTAAAAGTCCAGTTTCACTGACAGGTGTCGCCATATCGGCATCGGTAAAGACAACGATATGCGGTTTATCGCCTTCGGAATAATTTTCCAGGGCGTGCCACATCCCATATTGAATGGACCCTCCTTTGCGGCTGTCATCGGTGGAAGGCAACCCTTTAATAACCGCTGCCTTTCTTTTGATGCCATCGTCAAGATAAAGGACCTCTATATTCTCGTAGCCCTCCTTTTTAATAATTTTTTGTGCTTTGTTACCGCTCAGTTCCGGACAGCCATCATCAACGAGAATTATGTTGAATGTAAGCGGCGAATCTTCCAGGAGCCACGCCATTTGTTTCACCTTGCGTCGGACAAAATCTTCACCATTGGGGTTGTCATGGCTTTTCGGATGAACCCGATTGTGCTCATTATACATGGCAAGTACCAGTGATACATGCAAAGGCTTCTTTATTTTCTTCACCTGTATTTTGGAAAGCGCCTGCTTGGCAACCAGAAGCATTGCATTTTTATAATCCTCCGGACGGGAAGTTAGCCATCTGTCAAGATTTTGAAGAGCGGAAACCTCAGGATATTTTTTCATCAGGGCAGTGGTGGCTTCAAAAAGCAGGTTGTCCTGGCTGCTGTCGGTTAAGTCTATTTCATCCGGAAGATTTTTGGAAAGCAGGGCGACTGTAGGACTCCAGGAGGGATCGACATCTGCTTGGGGATAGGCTGTTGTCTTATCTTGCAGAATAACCCCATCCAGTAGAAATGGTAAATTACTGGCAATTTTCTGAAATTCATCAAACTGCAAAGCTGCAATATAATCGGCAAGTTCCAAAATGGATAAAACATCATATTTTTCTGGAATCAGGTCCCGATAAATATTGGCCATAGCGGCAAATTGACCAATCATTTTATAGTAATTGTTTATGCTTTCGGCATTTCCTCCCAGTGTGTCTGGGTTTGGAAAGTGTATGGCTTTTTTAAACAGGGCGACAAGTTGTCTGGCCGATGGATCCATCAAAATTTTCCTTAAAAATTACGGTAGCAAGTAAAAAATTCTATGATCTTAAGTTTGGTTGGCGGTGCTTTCCGGCCCAGCGGCGACGGCATGCGAAGAAGCCTGGCTGGTATTCGCCAGCGCTTACCACGGCGATATTTCAGGTGTCGTCCTAAGTGGACGCCGGATTCCGTCGAGCGCTGCATCAGGACAGTGCCTCGGCGATCGTTTTAACGATGGCGGCGCGATGGGTTTCGAGCCAGTGCATCAATCGAAGGTTATGTTTCAGGTAGGTCAAGTATTCGTAATCGTTGGCCCCTTCTGTGTTTTTGTAGGTTGCTACCACCCAATGGGTCAGATAAATGTTCGCCATTCCCATCATTTTGGGCAGCAGTTTTTGCTCGGCCGGCGTGAGTGGTTCCAGGCCTGCCGGGTCCCCAAGCTGATTATGATAGGCGCGCAGGAAAAGTCTGAATTTGTCAAACCGCAGCTCCTCGTCGCAGCAGTCGTCCCACTGGCTGCAAAAATATATCACCGCCATACCGACATCAAACAAACGTAAATCCATTTTGGACCAGTCCAAATCGAAGAGGCCCACCACCTGCTCATTGGACCATTTCAGATTGCCCGGATGGTAATCGCAGTGAATCGGTATCACCGGCAGGCCCTCGCCCTCGGTCGGATCAAGGGGATTGCGGGCGATCATATCCACCAGACTTTGAAGGTTCGCCGCATAATAGTCATGAAATTTCCCATCCCGCTTTTGTTGGGCCAGCTGCGTCAATTTGCCGGCCAACCGGGGCCAGAGCGCCAAAATGGGCGGTTCCGTTCTCTGCCGCCCTTGCGGATTGAAATTGTAAACGGCATTGTGGAAGGTCGCCAGTACACGGCCGGCACTCTTAAGCTCGGCATCGCTCAAGTCCGGATTATCCCAGGTATAATTATCATCGCCGGCCAGATATTCGTAGATGGCAAACATGCTGCGACTGTTGGCGGGTTGGACATAGGTTTCGCCATTGGTGTTCATCACAACCCCCGCACCGATATTGAACCCGTTATGGATAGCATGTCTGATCAGGGCATGTTCAAAGCATATTTCCTCGACGCTAATGCCATATTGGTATTTGCGCATAGAATAGGTCTTTGGGCACCCATCTTTAAGAACATCAATGCCGAAGCTGCGATTGGTAAAGCCGCCGAAAATCTCGTATACGGCAGTCACTTTCCCGATGTCGTACAGGCTTTCGACGATTTCGATGATTTGTTCGCATAAAAATGCTCCTTCCAGCGAATCGCGCATCCTTGCAACCCTATGACCTAAATCACGTACGGCCAGCACCAACTCGTAGGTTTGAGCCGACGCCATGTGTGGCAGCAGCTGATTTTTTTTGATTCTCTTTTTTATGTCCACGTTTTTTGGCATCGACTTAGAACAGTCCCATCCAACGTCTCCTGAGCTATCTCTATCCGAACCGGATTGATCGATCAGTCAACCTTCAATTCACAGAACAACAGACAGTGGTCCGAGATATCATCGGCGTACTGTTCCCGGTCGGCGGAACCTTCCGGGAAATCCCGCCAACCTTGAAGCAACACCTCGTGTGGGAACAGCTCTCCGGTACTTTGTTGCTCCTTGAACGCAAGGTGTGCCGAAGCAATGAAGTGATCGAGATCAGATATCCCGTAGCGCGTGCTGAAATGAGTCCCCTCCGGCTTTGTGAGCCTGCGCATATTCGGTACCCGTTCCCGCCTGCCTTTCCGCTGGCTCTCGTAATCGATAAAGGCGACCTCCTCGCCTGTACGCGCGATTTGATGCGCCATCCACTGCCTTGGGTACTTTAACCCCATGGTATTCAGATCCCCAAGGATCATGAAGTTGGTCTCCTCCCCGGTAACATCATCCAACACCCTTTTGAGATTGAAGCCGTGTTCGAACATTTCGTTGCGGTTCCCGAAGTCGACGGCACCCGTGCCGGAGTCTGTATGCAGGAACAGAAAGTTGTAGAATCCCTTCCGGGGGTATCTGAAGGATAGGAACGCTCCCGGTCTTAGCCTGGGGTTGCCGGACCGAAAGGCCTTCTTTTGCTGGAACTTGATGCCTTCATAGGTGTTGCGGCAGGCTACGAGGATCTCCTGGCTCTGTTGACCCTCGGTGATGAAGACACTGTGGTTGGGGAAGTTGTCGATCATGAACTGGTATATTGGAGCGGCTTCGACCTCGTACAGTGCGAAAACGTCTGGTTGGTCTCCTTGAATGATCTGAGCCACCTCTGCGGTTTTACCCATTTTGAAGTGTTCAATGTTCCAGGACAGGATCTTGATGCTCGGCATTAAGCCCTCCTTTCTCCTCAGATATTGAGGAGTCATTGATTTCAACCGCATCCTTGCGTTTTTGGCCTGCTTACACCTGCCTGATCGGACCCGGCCGTTCCTTCCGGATCAGGATGCCCTTTTCCATCAGAAAACATTTTTACAATTTTCAACAGCGGCCCTGCAAAATCTATTGGCGTTGGTTTCTCCACGGGGATTTGAATCCCTGCCGCCGGCGTGCCAGGCTGGCATCAGCATTTAACCAGCTCATAGCGGCGGCAGCCCAGTCCCAGTGTTTCGGCGTAATCCAGGGCATGGGTGCCGTCGATATCCGGATAAACCTTCCTGAACTTGTCCTGGCCGGCCTCGACCCCTTTGGGCAGGGCGCTCGGATACAGGGGCGGGGCCTGGTTGACCAGGTCCAGGGCCGCCTGGTCGATGGCCACCGGATCGAATGAGGCCAGGATACCGCGATCCGGACAGATGGGGGCGTCCGAATGGCCTTCGCAGTCACAGCCCGGGCTCACATTGGTGATGAAGGTGATATGGGCCCTGATCTTCTGGGAGGCCAGGGCGGCGGCGGCATATTCCACCATCCGTTCCAGGAAAACCGGGGGATTGACCTTCCATCCGATCTGCAGGGCGCCGAACGTGCATTCATGCATGCAGGCCCCGCAGCCAACACATTTTTCCCGGTCCAGGGTTGCGATATCCCCGTCCAGCGCCAGGGCCTCGTACAGACAGGCGGCCACGCAGGACCCGCAGCCGGTGCAGTTCTTTTCGATGATCGTCGGCCCCATGTCGCAGTGCTGCTGCATTTTGCCTTTGACCGTGGCACATCCCATGGCCAGGTTTTTCAGCGCCCCGCCGAACCCCCCCAACAGGTGGCCCTTGAAATGGTTCAGGCTCACCAGGACATCGGCATCCACAAAATCCCCGGCAATGCTGCAGGTCTTGAAGTGGCGCCCCTGGATGGCAATCTCCCGCGCGTTCTGGCTGCGGATACCGTCGGCAATCACCACCGGGGCTCCCAGAATGTTGGGATCGAAGCCATGCCGGGCGGCCACCAGCGCGTGCGAGACCCCTTCGTAACGCTGACCGACGTAAAGGGTATTGGTATCCGCCAGAAAAGGCCGGGCTCCGGTTTTTTTGAGCAGGGCCACAATGGGGCGAATCTGGATCGGGGCGATATAGCCCGTGATGCCGGCTTCCCCGAAGTGCACCTTGATGGCCACCAGGGCTTTGCTCTCGATCTGCGCGAACACCCCGGAGCGTTTGATCAGCCGTTTGACCCGTTTGGCATAGGGCATTTTCATCGAGGTCCGCAAGTCCCAGAAGTAAACCTTGGACGCCATGCTCAGCTCCTCTGTTGATGTGTTTCAGGGACACGGCCAGCCCGGTCGGGATAATCCGTAAAGAAGCCGTTCACGCCGGCCTGGAAGAAAAAGATGTTCAGATAAATCGAAGGATAGCATAAACCATCCCGGCCAGGATGAACAACCCGGCGGCCGCCATGTGGATCCACAGCCAGGGATCCACGCGGCCGGTCCTGGCGCGGGTGTGGTCCCGGTATTTTTTATAGAGCGCGATGATGTTCGGAAACGGTTCGCGGCGATCGGCCAGTTCGTTGGTAAACAGATAATTGGCGATAACGGCAAATGAACCGACGGCCACCAGGGCTGCTGTCCCCAGCAGGGCGATGGCAATATAGTCCAGTTGGCTCACAATGGCTCCTTGGTTTGGGGCCGTCCGATGGCCCCGGTTAATTTGCATATCACCGACGGGCACAACGGCGACCCGGATTCAGGTGGTGACCTTGGCCCGCAGGGTTTTGAGGCGCCCGCGTCTGGTTTTACCGGCCATCCGCTTTTCCCGGGCGGACCGGGTCGGGCGGGTGGGCTTGCGCTTTCGGGGTGTCACCGTCACGCTTCTGATGAGCCGGCCCAGCCGCTCCAGGGCCGCCTCCCTGTTTTTCTCCTGGCGGCGGTACTGCTGGGCCTTGATCACCACAACCCCTTCTTTGGTGATGCGCCGGTCGTGGCATTGCATCAAACGCGTCCTGCAGGCCGCGGGCAACGATGAGGCCGCGATATCGAAACGCAGGTGGACGGCCGTGGCGACTTTGTTGACGTTCTGCCCCCCGGCGCCCTGGGCGCGTACGGCCGTGATCTCGATTTCGTTCAGCGGGATGGTGATATGGGGGGTTATTTTCAGCAAGGCGTTGAACCCACTTATAGAGTTATCGTGTCCCGGCGTCAAACGGCCGTCTGGTGACAGGCCGCAGGCTCATACACCGGCCATCAGGATACCGCAATCCTCGCAACGGTAGTGGACGCCTGCGTTGTCCACCGCCAGGGTCTCGAAATCGTAACGCCGCTGTCCGCTGGTTTCGTAACATTCCGGACAGGGGCCGCCGTCGAGTTCATCCGCCCTGATGGTCAAATGGCAGTGCCGGCAGCGCAACCGCAGGGCGGGCGCATCCAGCAACAGGAGATTGCGGTGGGGGCAAGACGGCATTCAATCGGTTCTTTTCGCTTGACGGAGGGTTATCGTTAAATATCAGGATACAGGGGCCTCGTTGGCCCCATCGGTTCGCTTCCGCTCAGTCAAAACTTTATGCCGGCGGGCAACCGCTTCGGAGGCCGTGGCCAATATCTGTCGAACTTCAATATGGGCTTGAGTACTCATTTTTTCTCCCTGGTTGCAAGCGTTAACATGCGTTCTTTTTTAAAACGAATGACCGCATTGTATTCCGCCCCGCTGAAAATAAAATGGATGCCGCAGATTCGGGCCGCGGCCGTAACGGAGATATGCGAGACAACTCCCTGGAC
>JAERRP010000251.1 GCA_016735415.1 Desulfobacterales bacterium
ATCTACTCCTGTACCTTTACTCGAGAGCAATGTCCAGACATTTTGCCAACGATCTCGTTCTGGTGGTGGCCCTGCGCAACCGTTATCAAAGAAACTCGGACGATACCCGGGCAGAACCACCGGCCCCGACCCTATCCGTTCCTGATTTACACGACGACCATGTCCGGGCGGATGAACTGCCGGTTGACGAATGGTTGCGACTGGCGGAGCGGCTGGCCGCGGAAGGACAATATCGGCTGGCCATGCGGGCCTGTTTTTTTTCGACCTTGAACATGCTGTCCGAGCGCCATGTGCTCATGATCGCAGATTACAAATCTAACCGTGAATACGAAGCCGAAGTGGGCCGGCGGGCCTCCGACCGTCAGTCTCTGGGGGCGGTGTTCCGATCATCGGTCGCCCGACTGGATCGCGCCTGGTACGGGATGCGGGCCGTCACCCGTCGAGATTTCAATCAATTTGCCGATCAGCAGAGGGAGATGGCCAACCTTGCCGAAGGCTAACCGTGTCATCGTGACAATGGGGATTGCCGTCCTCCTGCTGTTCGCCGGCGGGGTGCTGCACCTTTTTCTGCTGCGCTTCGAGGCCGGCGACATCTACCCGCCCTATTCGTCGCTGCGCTCCGACCCGCTGGGTACCCGAGCCCTTTTTGAGAGCCTGGCACGAATGCCGGGCCGGACGGTGGCGCGCCATTTGGAGGATCCGGAAAAACTGCCGTCTCCGAAGGGGACGACGCTCATCCTGGCCGGTTTGGATGCTTTCGGACCGGCGGGTTCCGAACGTGGAACCAAAGCCCTCAAACGTTTTGTGGTCGGTGGCGGGCGCGTGGTCTTGATGCTGGCGGCCGTCAAACCGAACACCGGCACCGAAGATGCCTGCCCCACCGGGAATGCCGGCAAGACCGCCAAAGGGCTACCCGCGGGCGGTGATGCCGAAGCCCCCCCGTCGGAAACCCGACGGCCGGATCTGGAGACCCGTTGGGGCTACGGCCTCGAAACACCAGAAATGGAGACTATCCGGCGAATGGCCCGGCGGGACCCGGCGGCCAACGTTGACCTGCCTGAAACCATTGCCTGGCACAGCGGGATGACGATCATCCCCGAACATCCGGCCTGGCAAATTCTTTATCGGGTCGACGGACGGCCGGTGGTCATGGAACGTCGCCTGGGGAAGGGCAGCATTTTCATGGGCACCGACAGCTACCTTCTCAGCAACGAAGCCCTGCGCAGCCACCGCCAGCCCGCCCTGCTGGGCCGGATGGTGGGGCCGCGCCGGCGGGTGGTTTTCGACGAGACCCATTTCGGCATCCATCGCCGGCTGGGGGTATCCGACCTGGTTCGCCGCTATCGCCTGCACGGGCTGATCACGGGCCTGATCCTGTTGGCCGGTCTTTATATCTGGCGTAACAGCCGGCCCTTTCTCCCGGCCGCGCCGGAGCGGGTGAACGGTGGGGTCCGGTTCGGATCCCAGGATGCCAACCGCGCCCTGGCGGGTTTGATTGGCCGGCATGTGCCCGATGACCGGCTTCTGGCCACCTGTGTGGCCGAGTACGAGAAATCCCTGGGCCGCCCGGCGGCCGATGCAGCGGACAAGCTGGTACAGATCAAACAGCTGGCGGCTCAGGCCGGCCAGGATCCGGTCCAACCCTACCAAACCATTTGCCAGGTGCTGGCGAGGAGAATATCGCAATGAGTCAGAAACTCGACGTCCTCAAGAAAGTCCTCAAACGGACCAAAAGTGAAGTCGCCAGGGTCATCATCGGGCAGGACGACGTGGTGGATATGGCGTTGATCGCTATTTTCAGCGGTCAGCACGCCCTGATCGAGGGCGTACCGGGCGTGGCCAAAACCCTTCTGGTCCGTACTCTGGCCCACATCCTCGGCTGCCCGTTCTCCCGCATCCAGTTTACACCCGATCTCATGCCGGCCGATATCACCGGAACCAATGTCTTCAATCTCAAGGAAAGTGCTTTTTCGCTGGTGAAAGGGCCGGTCTTCACCACTTTTCTGCTGGCGGACGAGATCAACCGGGCGCCGGCCAAAACCCAGTCCGCCCTGTTGCAGGCCATGCAGGAGCGGGCGGTCACGATCGATCGTGAAACCCACGGCCTGGACCCCAATTTTACGGTATTTGCCACCCAGAATCCGGTGGAATACCAAGGCACCTATCCGCTGCCCGAAGCTCAGAAAGACCGCTTCATGCTGAAAATCAACATGGTTCCGCCCGATCGTGACGAGGAAGTGGAACTGGCCCGGCGGATGCTGGGGCCGTCTTCCCCCGAAGCCGTTCTGGAAGGCGGGGGCGTCAAATCCGTGCTCGGGGCCGACGTCCTGGTAAAGGTCAAGCGCTACCTGTCCGAAGTAATGGTGCGCGAAGAACTGGCGGACTATATTGTCGATATCGTACGGCGGACCCGCCGCCATCCGAGTGTTCTTCGACCCAGATCCGCTTTACCGGTTGCGCAACGT
>JAERRP010000760.1 GCA_016735415.1 Desulfobacterales bacterium
AAATGAGCAAGGCCGTCATGTACCGGATGTGGGAGGTGCTACGGCAGACTCATCGGATACGGAGTGTGAAATGAGATGGGCAGGCCTGGACGGGGCCAGCCAAATACATGTAATAGGACAATAAAAATTCGAACAAAATTACGAAGAGAGGGTAACACGGCTCTCCAGATTATTGGTTTCCAGGAACTGGCAAAACAGCTCCCACGCTTTTTGTTTTTGCTCGATTGTCAGGTGCTTTATTTTTCCCAGAGCACCCTCAACTTTTTTTCTAAGTGAACCCAAATACTGACAAGATTCCATCAGTTCATGTGTCCATTCACGGGCCTTTCTGATGGCAAGCGCTTTGACAAACCGAGATTTTACGGTAACGGCTTTTTCAAGCATCTCGATGACATTATTGATCGTCAGCTGCGGTGACTGCTCGTTTTTTCGGCGATCCAGATCAAGCATCACCTGATAGTTATAACGCTCACGGCAGTATTGTCCTTTGGCCTCATCATCCCTCTGCTGCTGGATATTTTTCAATATGCCAAAAAAGTAAGGAAGATTGAGGCGATTGGCTTTTCTGCTGGTTGCTTTTAAAAAAGCGGCTTCAGTCTTCCGAATAGCTTCAAACTCATACGCCTTTATGCTTCGCTGTGCACGAGTGAGCGCATCAGGTGCTACATCAAGACCGTGATGACGAATAACCCAATGGAGCCGATCAAGCTTCAACTGATCTTCCTCACTATCGGCTTTTGCCGCTATATGGTTTCTCAGTTCTCGGCGTTCCAGATTGCGCTGCTCGTCAGTGACCGGCACTGCCATATGATCGGAAGGGGAGACATTCGCTCCCCCTACGGGCAGCCGGTTTCGCATGTAAACGTAAACTGATACCAGTGCATCTAAAACGCTTCGGGCCAAGGCCTTGGGCGATGAGATGTTCAGGCGTATTGTCCCCAGCGCTTTTTTCATCTGGCTAAAGGCACCTTCGTCTGTCCCATTGCCCTTGGGGTTGCCAGGGCCAACCGGCACCGGCTCGATTCCCAGATCATTAAGATAGCGCTGAACCTGGGCGCTGATATTCGCGCTACCATGGTCGTAAAGGACACCGATGGGAAGGCCCCAGGATTCCCGATGCGAATCGAGCACCTTGATGACCTGCTCGGCGGTTTCAGTTTCCGCAATACTAAATGCCGTATGGGCAAACGTAACAACGTCCACGGCCAACTCGACATTGAACCGATAAGGCGTCTTGTCGAGCCAGACGATGATATCGCTGCCGTCCAGACTTAAAAGGCCGTTGGGGATCTTCCGGCAAAGACTCTGGTAGAATTTCGGCCGCTTTTTCCGCGTACGGGCTTTATAAAGATCGTTAGCGATCAGAATCTGTTCAACCGTTTTGGCTCCCAAGTTGATCCCCTCTGTTGTTTTTAAATCAGCGGTAAACTGTTTGAGTCGAATTCGTTTCCCACGGGTCTTATCGCCTTTGGCTTTCTCGACAATGCAGCGCACTATCTCAACGGTGACCTTGGCGGTTTTTCCCCGATTATCCGGAACTACCAACGGCTTGAAATTTTCATCGAAGCCGTTGTTCCAGACCCCCAGGGTACTCACCGAAACGCACAGTACCCAGGCGGCCTGGTGTGTCGCCCGACGCTCGGAACGAAAAAAGACTACCGCTTTTTCTTTTTGCCCTTGCCTGTAGTGCTTTTTTTTTCGGCCAACAGCGCATCCACCTCGTGGATCTCCCAGGCAATCTTTCGGCCTCGGTTCTCCCAGCGTACGTCATCGTAGTCTTTCTTGAGCTTTTCATGTTCGGTGTTAAGCTGTTCAAGGTCCCTGCGCAGTTTTTCTTCAACACCTTTGGACGAATTGAGCAGGCGCTTCTCCCATTGGTAACCGGTCTTTCTGGAGATATCGGCCTGATCACACAGCGTCTTGACATCGGTATCCGGTGCAAGCCCTTTTTTCTTTAAAAGTCTACGGGAACGAATCAGCACGGCCACTTCTTCAGGCGTTAAGTTCTCCGGCATGTTTCACCTCCAGTGAGTACAATCGGTTGCCCCAGAAGGTAGAGCGTCATACCCCCTTTGGGGCTCAAAACAAGATTGATAACACTTCGCTCGATACCTGAAGATATCGCTAAATGGCCGGTTATGTCGACCCCGCTGTCCATGGCGCCAAGCACCTTTTCCGCCTGGCCGTGAAAGCGCTCGGCCGGCACCAGAAAACCGCCGATTCCCTGGTGGGGCCGCTGATAGTTGTAATTCGCCACCCAGCGTTCAACAGCGGCCTGGGTTTCATGCAAATTGGAAAAACGCTGTTGATCAATCAGCTCTTGCTTAATCCGCCGGTTACAGGCTTCCACCTTGCCCAGCGTCTGCGGATGATGCGGCCGGGCGTGGGTGTGATCGATCCTTTCTGTTGCCAGGTACTTTTCAAAGCGGTTGATCCCGCGCCATGAATAAAACACAAACCCCCGGTCGGTCAGGATCTCCTCCATCTTCCCATAGCGGTCCACAGCATCGGCGACAACGCTGATAACCGTATCGACACTGGTTTGATCCAACAGTCGCCAGCCGAGGATGAATCGGGAAAAATCATCCAAAAGGAGGATTATATATACCTTGGCTTTGTTAATGAAAAATTCCAGGATGTCCATCTGGGCCAGTTCCAAAGGCCGCCTGGCTTCAAACCGCTGCGGTTTTTCCTTGTCCTTTTTCTTTCCAGTTGCCACGTACCCATTGGCTTTCATGATTTTCCGAACACTGCGGATCGATACGGTAATTCCCTGGCGGCGGAGCTGCCCTCTGACCTGGCCTGGCCCAAACCCCGGATTGCGTTTCCGGCAATCAAGCACGGCGGATTCCTTCTCCGGGGAGATCTCCTTGATGCCGCGTCCCGGATAGGAGGGCTGATAGGCCACAAAGACCTCTTCACCCAGGCTATCGAGTTTGTGTCGCCAGTCATAAACCGTGGTGTAATGAACACCGGCTATTTCTGCGGCTTCCTTAAAACCGATTGTAGCCGCATTTTTCACGATGGCCAGCTTTTGTTCTTGGCTAAATTGTTTCGAACTCATAACACTTCCTCCTTCCGTTTTCGGAGAGGAATGTGTTACCCTGATTTTTCAGATTTTGTAGGAATTCTTAGTATCACAAACATGTAATTTGTTTGTTTTTTGTCTTTTGGCTATTGTTATTTATCAATACC
>JAERRP010000145.1 GCA_016735415.1 Desulfobacterales bacterium
CCGGCGGCAATCCCGGATCGCTGGCCGACGGCCTCGTCTGTCAGCCGGTGGGCGCCTTCCACCTGCACCGATTCGATCGGAAGCAGGGGCGTCTGGGTGACCCAGTCGTGGGCCAGAATCAGCGTCAGGTTCAGCAATAGAAAGAGGAACACCCCGGTGACGGTCAAAGCCGTTTTCTTGATGCGGCCGATCCGGTTCTGCCGGCGCTGCCGGATACCGGCCTTGAATACATTGAGACGAACTTTGCGTTTAGGGCCTGCCATTTTAAGCGCTCCCGCCTGCCGGGGGCGCCGGCTCCTGCATTACCGCCAGCAGGCGTTCTCCCAGCTTGAGGATGTCGCCGGCCCCCATGGTCAGAACGATATCGTCTTTCCGCAGGTCGCTGCGAATCACGGTCAGGGCTTCGTCGAAATCCGCCGTGCAGGTGACATTCTTGTGGCCGTGGGCCTGGATACCATCGCACAGGGCCGTGTGGGTAACCCCTTCGATCGGCTTTTCACTGGCCGCATAGATGGGGACGATCACGAGTTTATCGGTCTGGTAGAAAGCGCGTGTGAATTCGTCGAACAGGGCCCGGGTGCGGGTATAGCGATGGGGCTGGAAAACGGCCAGGACGCGCCGGTCCGGCCAGGCGGCCTTGAGCGACTGCAGGGTGGTTTTGATCTCGGTGGGATGGTGGGCGTAATCGTCGATAACGGTCAGATCCCCGATGGTCCCCTTGATTTCCAGCCGTCGCCGTACCCCTTCCAATTCTTCCAGGGCCGACTTGATGATCTTGAAATCGATCCCGACTTCCAGGCCTACGGCAATGCTGGCGAGCGAGTTGTAGACATTGTGGATGCCGGGCAGATTCAGGCAGATGTCACCCAGGGGCTGATCGCGATGGAAAGCCTTGTAGCAGCTCTGAAAGCCCTGGCAGACGATATCCCGGGCCTGAAAATCGGCCTGGTTGCTCAGGCCGTAGGTTGTAAAGCGCTTATGGACCCGGGGGATCAGGTTCTGAACCGACTCGTTGTCGAGACACAGGACGGCCTGTCCGTAAAAGGGGATCCGGTCGATAAAGCGCGCGAAGGCATCGATGATGGTATCCAGGTCCTCGTAGTAGTCCAGGTGCTCGCGGTCGATATTGGTGACCACGGCAATGGTGGGCGACATTTTGAGAAAGGAACCGTCGCTTTCGTCGGCTTCCGCCACGATGAAATTGCCCCGGCCCAAAACGGCGTTGGTATCCAGGCTGATCAGTTTGCCGCCCACCACGATGGTCGGATCCAGCCCGCCGGCGGTCAAGACGGCGCCGACGATGGAGGTCGTCGTGGTTTTGCCGTGGGCTCCGGCAATGGCCACGCTGTACTTGAGCCGCATGAGTTCGGCCAGCATTTCCGCTCGCGGGATGACCGGGATCGCGAGATGGCGTGCGGCCCGCAGTTCCGGATTGTCCGCATCGACGGCCGAGGACACCACCACCACATCCGCTCCCTCAACCAGATCTCCGGCGTGCCCCCGGGAGATCCGGCCCCCCAGACGCTGCAGACGCCGGGTGATGTCGGATTCACGCAGATCCGATCCGGATACACGGTAGTCCAGGTTCAGCAACAGTTCGGCGATGCCGCTCATGCCGATTCCGCCGATGCCGACGAAGTGAATATGATATGTTTTCTGATACATGCTTCTCGCTTTGTGCTTCGATTCCGGTTTTCAGGATCGGATCACCCGATCCACCATATCGCTTACAATTGCCGCCGCGGCCTCCGGCTGCCCCAGGGCCCGCGCCTTGGCGGCCATGCGGGCCAGTTCGGCCGGGTTTTCATGATAATGGCAAATTTTCTCCCAGAGGATCAGGCCGGTCAGCTCCGCTTCAGACAGCATGTCGCCGGCCCCCTTTTCGACCAGCAGGCGGGCGTTCAACTCCTGGTGGTTGTCAGCCGCATGGGGGAAGGGAATGAAGATCATCGGTTTGCCGATACAGGTCAACTCCGCCACCGTGGTGGCCCCGGCGCGACAGACGACCAGATCGGCGTGCTGGTACTGGCGGTGCATATCGTCGAAAAAGGGCCGCACATCGGCCTTTAGATTGGCCGCCTGGTAGGCCTGACGCATGCGCGCCAGATCGTCGGCACCGGTCTGATGGATAAAGCGTATGCTGTTCTGGCCACAGGCGCAGGCCAGCATTTCGGCCACGGCCGCGTTGATGCCGTGGGCCCCCTGGCTGCCACCCACGATCAGAATCGTAAAAGACCCTGAGGTGCGCTCCGGTTGCGGCGCATCGGCCAGGCGGCGAATTTCCTCCCGGACCGGGTTGCCGGTCAGGAGCACTTTGTCCGCGGGGAAACACGCGCTATGGTCCTCGAAAGCGATGTAAATCCGACGGGCCAGTCGTGCCAGGAGCCGATTGGTGATGCCCGGCAGCAGATTCTGTTCCTGAAGACAAACCGGGATTCTCAGCAGGTAGGCCGCCAGGCAGACCGGTCCGGCCGCGTAGCCGCCGACCCCGATGACGACCTGGGGTTTGAAGCGCCACAGGATCGCGGCCGCCTTGAGGACACTGCCGGGCAGCACACTGAGGGCCATCAGTTGGCGTATCGGCTCCATGCCTTTGAACCCCTTGACAGTAATGAGGGCGTGGGGGTAGCCGGCCGCGGACATGACTTTGCGCTCCAGAGGGCGACCGGTCCCGATGAACAGGATTTGCGTACCGGGACAACGCTGCTCCAGCTCCCGGCAGATGGCCACACCCGGGAAGAGGTGGCCGCCGGTGCCGCCGCCGGTCAGCACGGCCCGCACGGGGGCCGCCGGGATATTTATCGTCGCCTGGGCCATGCCACCGTCCCGATGTTCATTAAAATTCCGATGGCGGCCATGTTCACGACCAGCGATGTGCCGCCATAACTGAGAAAGGGCAGGGTCAGTCCCTTGGTGGGGAGCAACCCCAGCGTCACCCCCATGTTGATGCAGACCTGCAGGGCCAGAGCCGTTGTCAGGCCGAAGGCCAGCAGGGCGCCAAAAAAGTCCTCGGTCCGCCGGGCGATGGCGATGCCGCGCCAGATGATCAGACCGTAGAGCCCCACCATCAGGGTCACGCCCACCAGGCCGAATTCCTCGCCGATAACGGAGAAGATAAAATCCGTATGGGGCTCCGGAAGATAAAAAAGCTTCTGCAGGCTTTTGCCGATGCCGGTGCCCCAGATCCCGCCGGACCCGAAGGCCATCAGGGAGTGAATCGTCTGGTACCCCTCGGAGGCGGGGTAATCCCAGGGGTTCAGGAAGCTCATCAGCCTTCGGATGCGATATTCGGCCGACACCAGCAGATAGACGCCGGCGGGCAGCAGAAGCAGGGCCGACAGAAACAGGTGGCGCAGCGGAACCCCCCCGGTAAACATCATGATCCCGGCCAGGAGCGCCAGGATCACCACCGAACCGAAGTCGGGCTGCAGCATCATCGGTACCAGCAGCATGGCCAGAACGATGATGTGGGGCACAAAACCGATGGCGAATTCGCGCACCCGTTCGTTCTTCTTGCTCATGGAATAGGCCAGGTAAACAACCAGGGCGATCCGTGCCAGTTCGGAGGGCTGGAAGGTGAACCCCGCCACCTGCAGCCAGCGGGCGGCCCCGCCGGCCGTATGGCCCCAACCGCTGATCAATACGGCCGTGAGAAGCCCGAAGGCCACGGCCACCGCCGGGTAGGCCAGCGACCGCCACAGGCGATAGGGGAAATGGCGCGCAATCACCAGCGCGATCAAGCCAACCAGCGCAAAGAGGGCCTGTTTTTTCAGGAAAAAGTAGCTGCTGCCGAATTTTTTGAGCGCCAGGGCCGAACTGGCCGAATAGACCATCACCATCCCGATCCCGACCAGAAACAGCACCGGGAACAGCAACCTGAGATCGTAGGGCGTTGCCGGGGTGGGGCCGGAGGGCTTGGGGGCCGTCCGTTTTATGGCAGTTGCTGGACGTGACGGCAAAAGTCTTCTCCCCGCTGGTGATAACTATCGTACATGTCGAAACTGGCGCAGGCCGGCGAAAGAAGGACCACATCCCCGGTCCGGGCCCGACCGGCGGCCAGTCGAACGGCCTCGGCCATATCGCCGGCCTGGACGGTGGGCACGAGGTGGCCCAGGGCGGTCGTGATGTTTTCCGCGGCTTCGCCCATGACCACCAGGGCCCGCACCTTTTTTTGAACCCGTGTTTCGAGCGCCCGGTACCCGCCGCCCTTGTCCCGGCCGCCCATGATCAGGACCACCGGGGTGTCAAAGCCTTCCAGGGCCCGGCAGACGGCGTCCACATTGGTGGCTTTGGAGTCATCGTAGTAGCGAATCCCCCGGGCTGTTTTGACCTGGGTCAGGCGGTGGGCCAGGCTCCGAAAACCGTTCAGGGCCGTCTGCAGACCCTCCGGCGTGGCCCCGGCGGCCAGTGCGGCCAGACCGGCTGCGGCCGCATTTTCCCGGTTGTGGCCTCCGGTCAGCTGCCAATGGGTCAGGTCGATCGCGTGGGACCTTCCGTCCGCCAGTTTGAAATCGATGTGGTCCCCCGTGATGCGGGCCTGCCCGCCGGTGTTCGTTGCCGCGGCGTTGAATAAGAGCACTTGCCCGCGAACGTGTCGGGCCGCGGCCCGGCTGAACGGATCGCCGGCATTCAAGATGGCGGTATCGCTGTCGGTCTGGTTGGCGAAAAGCTGCATTTTGGATTCGGCATAGGCCTCGAAACTGGGGTAACGGTCCAGGTGATCGGCACTGACATTCAGCAGGATGCCGATCCGGGGCCGGAAACGCTCGATGGTGTCGAGCTGAAAGCTGCTCACCTCGATGACCAGCCAGTCCCGGCGTTGCCCTTCGGCGACATAGTTGATCAGGGGGTTGCCGATATTGCCGCCCACGAAAACGCGCTGGCCCGAGGCCGTCAGCATGTGTCCCAGCAATTCGGTGGTGGTGGTTTTACCATTGGTGCCCGTGATGGCGATAATGGGTTGTTCGATATAGCGGGCCGCCAGTTCGATTTCACCAATGACCGGAATACCGTGGTGGCGCGCCGCCGCCACCGGTTCGATGGTATGGGGCACCCCCGGGCTCAGGACGATCAGATCGGTCTGCAGAAAGGTTGCGGGCCGGTGCGCGCCGAACTCCAGGGTGACGCCCATGGTCTGCAGCTGTTGTGCTTCCGTCTCGAACTGCGCGCGCGCGGCCCTGTCCGTCACGGTCACCCGGGCACCCTGCTGCCGGCAGAAGCGGGCCACGGCCAGGCCGCTTTTACCCAGACCCACCACGGTGATCTTCCGGCCTTGGATGTCTTCAGCAGCAGCAGTGTTCATCATGATCTCACGCGTTTTCCGTCAGCGTAGTTTAAGGGTGCTCATGGCCAGCAGGGCCAGAGCGATCGAGATAATCCAGAAGCGCACGATGACTTTGGGTTCGGCCCAGCCCTTGAGTTCGAAATGATGGTGCAGGGGGGCCATGCGGAAAATCCGTTTGCCGTGGGTCAGCTTGAAAAAAGCCACCTGGAAAATGACCGACAGGGTTTCGATGACGAAAAGCCCGCCCACCAGCACCAGCAGGATTTCCTGTTTGGTGATGATCGCGATGGTGCCGATGGCGCTGCCCAGGGAGAGACTGCCCACATCCCCCATGAAAACCTGGGCCGGATAGGCATTGAACCACAGAAACCCCAGCCCGGCGCCTACGATGGCCCCGCAGAAAACAGCCATCTCGCCCACGCCGGCCACGTAGTGGATCTGCAGGTAGGCGGCAAATTTAACGTGACCGGTGACATAGGCGAAGATCATATAGGTCGCCGCAGCGATCGCCAGGGGCCCGATCGCCAGGCCGTCCAGGCCGTCCGTGAGGTTGACGGCGTTGGAGGCCCCCACGATCACCAGCATCGTGAACAGTATGTAGCCCCACCCCAGGTCGGGCTGGACGTTTTTGAGAAAGGGCACTGTCACCCGGGTTGAAAAGCCGGGGTAGAAATAGAGCAGCAGCCCGCAGACCAGGGCCACGCCGCACTGGAGCAGGATTTTTTCCCGGGCGCCCAACCCCTTGCTGCGTTTTTTGACCTGCATGCGGTAGTCGTCCACGAAACCGATGACACCGCTGGCCACTATGACCATCAGAGCGATCCAGACGTAGAAGTTGGTGAGGTTGGCCCATAGCAGGGTGGACGCCACCACCGCAAAGACGATCAGCACGCCGCCCATGGTGGGGGTTCCCGATTTTTTGAAATGGGTTTCGGGTCCGTCCTCGCGGATAAACTGCCCCACCTGCATGCGGCGCAGCCGTTTGATGACCCAGGGCCCCAGCAGAAAACAGATCAGGAAAGCCGTCAGGCTGGCGTAAATCGCCCGGAACGTGATGTACCGGAATACATTGAACGCCGAGATGCTGGTGTGCAGCGGATATAATAGGTGAAAAATCATCGGGCTTCGTCCTCGCTGCCCTTGTTGGCCCAGGCGGTCAGGGCCTCGACCACGCGCTCCATTTTCATGCCGCGCGAGCCCTTGACCAGAATCCAGTCACCGGGCTGCAGCTGCTCCGGCAGGTAAGCGCAAATCTCGGGCACCGATCCTGT